>CAMLNK010000681.1 GCA_946481035.1 uncultured Dyadobacter sp.
AATGCAATGCTGCCGACGAGGTATACCGGCACAATGAGGCGCTTGCCCATAATGCCGCCGAGGACATTCAGGTATTTCAATTTGAATTTCTCAAAACCGGTAGGAGGCAGCGAAGGGTGAGCGCCTTCCTCGATCACATCATTCACTTCCTGGCTATCCAATGCCAATGTAGGCGCCTCGTGGTGCGGATGGTCTTTCAAAAGCCAGTTCGAAAGCACAGGTACCAATGTTTGCGAAAGCAAAAATGAAGCAATCATCGCGAAACCTACGGCCAACGATAGCGGCAAAAACATCGATCTTGGAATACCACTCATCACAAACGACGGCGCAAAAACGGCCAGGATAGCGAGCAGGATCAGAAACTCTGGGAATGCGATTTCCTTACACGCATCCCAAATTGCCTGTTCTTTTGGCTTACCCATTTCCTGGTGCTGGTGAATGTTTTCAATGGTCACGGTCGCCTGATCCACGAGCACGCCGATAGCCAATGCCAGCCCGCTCAATGTCATGATATTGATCGTTTGACCAAACAAATTCATCAAAATCACCGCCGAAAGAATGGAAATTGGAATAGTCACGATGACGATGATCACACTCCGCCAGTCGCGCAAGAAGAGGAGTACCATCAAACCGGTAAGCAATGCACCGAGAATACCCTCGGTAATGAGGCTTTTCAGCGAGTTGGTCACATACACCGACTGGTCGAATTCATAAGAAATTTTCACGTCCTCGGGTACCGCATTGCGCAGCTGCGGTAATGCAGCGCGGATATTGTTCACCACATCGAGCGTGGAAGCATCTGACTTTTTGACCACAGGAATATAAACCGCCCGGCGGCCATTGATCAATGCATAACTTACCGTAACGTCGGCGCCGTCTTCTACCACACCTATGTCACGAATAAATACGGTAGGGCCTGCGCCGACGCGGATAGGGATATTCAAAAAGTCCTCTGGCTTCTTAATGAGCGAGTTAACAGGCGTCATCAACGTCTTGTCGCCCATGCGGATGTTACCGGCCGGGGAGGGCTGGTTATTGGCAATAATGGATTTGATGACTTCCTCGGGCGTCAAATGGTAGCTCCTGATGCGTTCGGGATCGACGCGGACGACGATGGTACGCTGGTTACCCCCAAATGGCGGCGGGCTGGAAACGCCTTCAATGCGGCTGAACATCGGGCGTACGCGGGAGGAAGCGAAGTCCTGAATTTCGTTCAGCGAGCGCGAGGCGCTTTCGAATACCATCTGGCCGATCGGTACCGAGCTGGCGTCGAAGCGGACCACTTGCGGAGGTACCGTACCCTCGGGCATGTAGGCCTTCGCACGCGAGACGTTGTTGGCGACCTCAGCCGCCGCCTGTGCCATGTCGGTACCGGGGTAGAACGAGAGTTTGATCAATGATAACCCTTGAATGGTCTTCACATCCACATCGCGGATACCGGAAACGTACAGAAAGTGATCCTGGTAGCGGGTGGCGATGAAGCCGTCCATCTGGTCGGGGGCCATACCGCCGTAGGGCTGCACCACGTAAATGGTCGGCAAATCGAGGTTTGGGAAAATGTCGACGGGAATGCTCCGTATCGACAAAATCGAGAAGAATAGGATGCCGATCACGACCACCACAATGGAAATGGGCTGTCGGAGGGCAGTTCTGATGAGTTGATACATAATATTAATTGATTATCTGGCTCAGGAAAATGTCGAGGTCACCCGCGGCGGCCGCTTTCAGTAGCAGCGAACGCCATGCATTGCCGTTGGTGACAAACTTGTCGACTTCGGCGCGGTTCAATGCGTTTACACTTTGGGCCAATGTGAAAAGGTCGGTCAGGCCGCTCTGGTAGCGAGCCTCGGCCTGGTTGAATGCGGTCCGCGCGGCTGCGAGCTGCACAGGCGTGAGGCGGGCCTGCGCGAGGGAGAGCTGGAACTGGATTTCCGACTCGCGCGCCTGGCGATCGAGTTGCAGCTGCTGGGTTTGGTAAAGTGATTTGAAACGCTCGACCTGGAATTGCTCGGCGTGGTAATCGTTCCTTACTTTAAAAATATTGGTGATGTTCCAGCGCGTGGATACGCCCACGAGGTAGTTGTAAACCTGGTATTTTACCCCGCTGCCGAAATCGGTTCGGAAAGAATCGTCCTTATTCGAAACCCCCGAACCGCGTCCCCAGCCGGCACCTACGAGCGATACCGAGGGCAAATACGAGCGTTTCACGGCCAGGCTGCGCGCGAGCGAGGCGTCGATCTGAGCTTGTGAAAATTTCAATGCGGGGTTTTTAAGAAATGACCCGATTTCGGAGACCGCAGGCAATTGGGAGTAAAAACCCATCGTATCCACCTGAATGCTGTCATGCAGTTCGCCGGTAAGCTCCGAAAACCGCAGGCGCTGCGCTTTTTCCGACCGCCGGCTTTCCAATAGCAGCAATTGTGCTTTGGCATATTCCGCGGCAGCGAGCGAACTGTCGACGCCCGGGCGCATGCCGGAGGTGACGGCGGCATCGGTAACGCTTTTGAAAACGGCAGCGCGTTCCAGGTTCTGACGTTGCGCGTCAACCAGTTTTTGGTTAATCAAAAGCAGTAAATAGGCATCGATGATTTTGACCTGATGCTGAAAAAGCTCATTTTCATAGTCGGCCTGGGTGCGGGCCAGGTCGGCTTTGGCGGCATTTACATTGGCATTTACCTTTCCAAAATTGAAAACCTTCCAATCGACCAGCGCCGTGGTGAAGCTGCCGAATGTGGCCGTATAAATATTTTCGGGGCGGATACCGCCGGAAGGCGACAATGCGCTACCCTCGTTGGGCAGGAATGCGCCGGCCACGCTGTTGCTCGTGCCGTAAGTATATTGGTCCTGCACGATGAATGCAGGCAAGTAATCGGTTTTGACGGATTTGATACGGCTTTCGGCGGCATGTATTTCTGCCTGCTTGGCTCTCAGAAATGGGAAATTGCCTTTGCCCTGTTCCAATGCTTCATGCAGTTTGATATGCTGCGCGTTTGCCTGCATGCATGCGAACGCGACGAAAAGCAATGTGAGCCAGCGGTTTTTGACGTTGAGCAACCGGTGGGTAAACCGTTCCGGAGAATGCGCGTTCCCCGGCGGAAAAAAGCGGGAAACCGAATGATACTGGGAGTGCTTCATAATTCGGGTTAAAGAGATTTTTAGCCGAAATTAGAGCCCAATTCTGGAAACATTTGGGAAACGGAATCCTGCAATGGGCTGTTTATTACCCGATTATCCTTCCTAAATGTTTCCAACTTCCGGGTGTATTTTTGTAAAGTATCTTTTGAAAGAGGAATGAAAATTTTAGTTGTCGAGGACGAAAAAGGGCTTGCAGAAAGTATCACCGAATACCTCTCCCGCGAAGGATTTGTGTGTGAGATTGCCAATACATTCTGGCAGGCCGATGAAAAGATAAGCCTGTACCAGTACGATTGCACGATCGTGGACCTGACCCTGCCCGATGGTAATGGTTTCGATATTATCCAGACGTTGAAAAAGATTGCCGCGGCAACGGGTATTATCATTATTTCGGCCCGTAATACATTGGAAGACAAGCTGAAAGGCCTGGAAATAGGTTCGGACGATTATATGACCAAGCCGTTCCACCTTTCGGAGCTGAATGCGCGGGTGAAGTCGCTGATCCGGCGCAGGAATTTTGGCGGAAATAATGATATGACCTGGAAGGATATCCGGGTTAACCTGCCTGCCCGGAAGGTTTTTATCAAAGAAATTGAAACCACATTATCCAAAAAAGAGTACGATCTGCTGCT
>CAMLNK010000682.1 GCA_946481035.1 uncultured Dyadobacter sp.
AAAGTGATTGCAACGGTGGCTACCATAGCAATGGATTTTCTTCGCAAATACCCGCGCTGCTCATTGTCTTTCCAGGGATATGTTGATAGAAAATCAGTTCTCCGAGGCAAAAATCAACGGAACATGCTCTACCAACGAGGAATCGATTCGAATTGGGGAGATTTGTCGGACAAATTTAGGTTCTGGGGCGTAAAAGCAGGAAAATTTGAAAAATACACTCCGGGCACTGTCTATGACCGAATATTGATAAAACTCAAATAAATACGTAACTTAACAATACTACACTATTAAGACTTCTATGGAAAAGCCAGAACGAGTGGACGATGAAGATTGGATTGAAGAAATTCTCAGAAATAAGGAGAAATTCATCAGGGATATAAGAAATTCACCTGCTGTGATCAGAAAAAATCGCGAAGCCGCTGAAATGTTATCAACGCTCAAACCACCTTTCCCGTGGGATGAAGACCGTGCTTATAATAAAGACTAAGATATGGTCACCAGAGGTAAACCAGCCGCATTCTCTCAAATAGCATGCGGCTGGTCTCGTTATACTTCTCACAAATTCGCCTCCGCCAGCACCCTTTCGATCTCCCCTTTCGGCGTTACGCCGCTTTTCTTCCAAACTACCTGGTTACCACGGTAAAGAATCAGGGTAGGTAATGCAGTCACGCCCAGCTCTTTGGTAAGCGCTTTATTTTCATAAGCCTCAATATTGATCACTTTCACGGAGCTCGCCTGCTCATGTTTGATAGAATCCACAATGGGCGCAAGGCGTTTGCAGGAGCCGCAATAGCGCGAGCCGAAATCCACGAGTACGAGTTTATCGGATTTCAGCGAAGCTTGGTAATCGCCCAATGATAGGCCCGGTCCGACGGTAGACACGACAGGTTTACCCAAACCAATCCATTTGCTCAATCCGCCCGGCAGTTCGGTAACGTCTTTGAAACCATTGTCGCGCAGGTCTTTGGCGAGTTTGCCGCTGCGACCATTAGCGATCGAGTAAATGAATGTCGGCTTGCTTTTGTCGAGTTTGGTAATGGCTTTGGAAAAGTCGGCTTCGTTGGCTACGCTGAAACTTGTGGCGCCTTCGAGGTGGTTCTGCGCGTATTCTTCGGGCAGGCGGGCGTCGAGGATTTGTGCGTTTTTGCCGGCTTTGGCCAGCCGTGATTCAAACTCTTCGAAAGAAACGAGGTCGCGCTTCGGGGCGCCCTGAGCGCTTGGCGCAGTTTGTGCATTCAATGCAGTATGGGCAACAAGGAACCATACCAATGCGAACAATGGTTTGAAAGTTTTCATTGAAATTGGGTTTTAAAGTGATTTTTCTGCTTTCGGTGGTTGGCCTCGGCTATCGACTTTATTGGGTATTCTTGAAATTGTTCAGCAACACTTTGGCCGCGCGAATATCATAATCAAACATTTCGGCCCTTTGCACGGAGATCTTCTCCGCTTCGGGAATAGCGGGTGCCGCGTCCTTACCGGTCAGGTCAAGGATATTCAATGCTTGCAGGCGGGCATAAGGATTGTCGCTTTTCAATGCGTCGGCCAATGCGGCAATGGCCCCCGGTTTGTCGGTACCGGTTACGAAAAGTGCCTCCGCGGCGGCAATGCGCACGGCGGGTTCCGGATCTGTCAATGCCTTTTGCAATGCATCTTTACCGGAGGTTGCTTTCAAAACCGTGAGGCCGGTGGCTCCCCAATAACGCACCGACGGATCGGCATCGCCCAGTGCCTTGATCAGCGCCGGCGTATTAGCAGCATTCCGAGACGAAGCAATGTCCGCGGTTGCGGCTATCTTCTCGAAATTATACCTGCCGCTGCGCGCGTAATCGTACAAAGGAGTCGTTTTGGCGATCTCATAAATGATCGCTTCGGGAATAAAACCGACGTCCAGATAGCTCTTCATCCACTGCTCGTTAGCATTTCGCAGCCTTTCGAGCTCCTTTTTGTATTTCGGGTCACCGGCAAGATTATGAATGTTATGCGGATCGGCGTCTACATCGAAAAGCTCTTCGGCAGGCTTTTGCTCCCAGAATTTGGATTGAACTGCATTCAGCTTGCCAGCTTTGTACAGATCTTCCCAGGATTTCACCGAAGGCGCACGCCAGAGATATTCCAGGTACTGACCATAAATTTTATTAGGCAGATAGTTCCTAATGTAGCGGTACTTCTTATCCCGCACCGACCGCGACATATCGATCCGCTCGTCCATTCTGCCCCGGAAACCAAAGGCATATTGCGGCTCAGGCTTCTGCTGCTTGCCCAAAAACGCACCGCCCTGCATATAGTCGGGCACTTTGATATCCACCAGGCTCAAAACGGTGGGAGCGAAATCCAGGAACGTAACCAGCCTGTCGGACACGCTTCCCTGTTTCTGATTGGCCAGATGCGCATATTTCGGCGGCAAATGCACGATCAGCGGCACATGCAGGCCCGATTCGTACATAAACCGTTTGCTGCGCGCCAGCACGCCGCCATTATCGGCATAGTAAAACACAATGGTATTTTCTGCCAAACCTTCATCCTTCAATTCCTGCAACAACTTACCGAACTGCCGGTCCATTTCCTCCAACTTGTCGTAATACTGCGCCCAGTCGTGTTTCAGCTCGGGCGTTGCGGGGTGGTAAGGCGGCAACGGTACCTTTTCCGGATCGTGTTTCAAAGCAGGCAGTGGCTCGTGCAGCGAGCTTTCGTGCGACACATTCAGGTTAAAT
This sequence comes from uncultured Dyadobacter sp., assembly GCA_946481035.1. The sequence goes on from CAMLNK010000682.1 coordinate 2,712, forward strand.
ACCGCAAAAAATGGCTGCCCCGGCTTACGGTTCCTGTATGTCGCCTTGGCGCTCGATTCGTCCCAGGCGTCCGGCTGATCCGTCGTATTGTAATCCTTTTTGGCATTATTGGTCGTATAGTAACCGGCCTCACGCAGGTATTTCGGGAAAAACTTGACGAACGCAGGCGACGGATATACGCTGCGCATATGCTCGGTCCCGAGCGAGGGCGGGTACATGCCCGTAATGAGCGTGTTACGCGAGGGAGCGCACACAGGAGCCGTCGAAAAGGCATTTTTGTAACGGATACTCTCCGTTGCAAACCGATCCAGGTTGGGTGTCGTCGCGAATTGATCACCATAGCTGCCGAGCAGAATGGTATTGTCCTCGCTCACGATCCAGAGGATATTCGGGCGGTCCTGGGCAATGGCCGGATGTAATGCGATAGCCAGTATCGCCAAAAGAATTGTGCGGGTCAGGTTGTTCATTTGCATTATTGTAACATGCGATTCAATTTGTTTGCATTGTTGTTACATCGCTACGCGATTTTCAAACCGTTGGTTTTGTTCCGTTTCTACCGATATTACGTCGCTACGCGACTTGGCATTGATCATTTTCCCGGCGACTCCGCTTTCAAAATGCCGTCAGGCATGTAACAACAAATACCGAAACACATCTATTTCCCTCCCAAATGCGCCTGCTGCGTCGGCGCGAGATCGATGGTTACCTTGCTGATCTTGCCGGTAAATGCAAAAGGCACTTTATAAGTGTCCCCTACCGGTGTGAGGTCATCGAAACCGACATTCACGCCTTCGTGCAAATACAATGCATCCGAAGTTTTGGAAAGCGTCCCTTCCCCTACTTTCGCATTGTTGACATACAAACTCACCACACCGCCGCCATTCTGGTCGTATTGCACGCTGGCTTTCAATTCCACTTTGCCCGCCGGTAAGGTTGCATTCGAAGAGCTTACCACATATTTGTTACCATCACCCACCGCATACACGAATTGGAGGCGCTGATTCTGGATAAAAAAGCTCAATCCACCTGAC
>CAMLNK010000683.1 GCA_946481035.1 uncultured Dyadobacter sp.
AATCCTGACAGACAATAGTGCCATCGCAGCGGCAGAAACAAATGCTAGGAGCGCCACTTTTAAATTGCCCTCCAGATAGTTGACCAGGTTTCTCAGCATCGTTTAAGTTTATTTTAAAGTACTTTGAAATACAAAGTTAATATAAAACAGTTGGAAACCGCAATAGCAGGAAGTGTATTTAAATAAAAGACAGGTTACTTTTTATTGTTTTCGGCGAAGGCCTTCATCATCGCCCACTCTCTACCGGCAGTTTTAGCCTTGAAAGTTTCCAGGCAGCCGCGGTCCTGCAAGGTAATGTAACAGGTCTTACCGTTTTTACCCCCGAAACAGATGTTCGAAACCTTCTTCCCGATTGTGTGAATGGTATGGATTACTTTTCCTTCGGGAGAAAGCACGGCCACTTCACCTTTGCCGTGGCGGGTAATATAGAGGTTCCCGTGCACGTCGCAGCGCATACCGTCCATGCCGCCGTCTTCGAAATGGTGCAGCAGTTTTTTATTGGATAATGTACCATCCGGCGCGAGGTCAAATGCCCACACGTTCCGCTGAACGCTTTCGTTGACGTACAGCTTCTTCTCGTCGGGGCTCACATCGATGCCATTGGTGGTCCCCATATTTCCAAAGGCGAGGTTCACTTTCCCTTCGGGGGTAATGTGCCAGATTTGCCCGGTACCGTCCTTCCAATTGGGATCAGAAGCAAAAACATGCCCATTAGCCGTTACGGCGAGGTCATTAGGCTGGTTCATCTTCGGTTCATTGGCGAAAATGGACACGTCTTTGGTGATCATATCCACTTTCAGGATATTGTGACCCGTAAAATCCGCCACGTAGAAAGTGTTTTTATTAACAAAACGGATTCCGTTGCCTGTGCTTCCTTTGGGCAGGGTTACAAAAAAGCTTGCGTAGCCCTTTTTACTGAGCTGCGCGATCGTACCATCGCGTGCGAAGTTCACAGCGTAGACGTTGCCGTCTTCATCCACCGCGGGTCCTTCGCAGTTACTGGTAAATTCCCCCTGATTGGAGAATTTTTTACTTTTAGTCTGTGCCCGGCCAACGACCGGCAACAACAAAGCTATGGTGAGGAGGAACGTTAAAACTCTGTTCATAGGGTAATTTTTCTTCGAAAATCACTGATTTTTCCACTTAATGGCGCAGCCTACCGGCTTGGTGATGGTGGTCACCACCGGTTTGCCGCCTGCAAGATTGGTTACCGCTTCGTCGACGTACAGTTTGGTGACACCGGCGGCGTCCTGCGGGTTGTCATCGATCATCCCCATGTACCGTACCGCGAATTGCGCACCGTTTTTTTGCAGCACAAATGCCTGTGGCGTACGGCCGGCCCCGAATTTACGGGCTATCTGCTGCGTATCGTCGACAAGATAAGGATAACCGTAATGCTTGGCGACAGAACGCTCCTTCATTTTTTCGAACGTATCGTCCTGATGCGTTCCGGGGTCACTTGGGTTGATCGCGATCACCGGGTAACCCTGGCCTGCAAATTTGTTATTGAGTGCGATAATGCGGTCCTCATATGCTTTCGCAAACGGGCAATGGTTGCTCGTAAAAACCACTATCACGCCTTTTGAATTGGCAAAATCCGAAAGCGACACCATGCTTCCATCCGTATTCTTCAAACGGAAGTTCGATACGGCATCGCCCACCTGGTACCCCTGGCCCCGCACATTAGACAGCTGCCCGAACGAAGCGAGGAACAGTACCATCAAAACCCACTGACTAACTTTTATCTTCATGTTTTCTAAATATACTGTCTCTAAGACCCCAATAACAGGTAAAAGTAAAAGCGCTGCCTGTTAAAGATTGTTAAGGCAATTCCTTACGCTCCATCTCTAAACGCGTGAGCTCCCCCGGATCATATAAAGGTAACTTCTTGCGCCTTTTTAACCACATCGGTCACTTATAATTCAAACGGAGGAAACTTTACATGAACGACAACTCATTGGCGCCTTACCCTCGTTGCCGGTGTGCATGGTTGCGAGATATTAAAAAAACTGGAATATTCCGCCTAATGCGTTGTGATTCTGCCACTCTCTTTTTATCTTTGCACCTCAAATTTTGAATCCAGTTTAATATAATTATTAACATGTACGCAATCGTAGAAATCGCAGGTCAGCAATTTAAAGTTGAAAAGGGTCGCGAAATCTTCACGCATAGGCTTGAAGGTGACGTGAACGCTGCACTTGTATTTGACAAAGTCCTTCTCGTTGATAACGGAGGCACAGTACAGGTAGGTCTTCCGACAGTAGCAGGTGCTTCTGTAAAAGCAACCGTTCTCGAACACCTGAAAGGTGAGAAAGTGATCGTTTTCAAAAAGAAACGCCGCAAAGGATACCGTGTGAAAAACGGTCACCGTCAGTATCTGACCAAAATTAGCATCGACGAAATCGTTGCCTAATGATTGGGCGGAAGCCTGAAACAGTTCAAAAACAGAAACTTACAATTTAAGTATAAGATATCATGGCACATAAGAAAGGTGTAGGTAGCTCGAAAAACGGACGTGAATCGGAAAGTAAACGTCTTGGTGTAAAATTATTCGGTGGCCAGTTGGCGAAAGCAGGTAACATCCTGGTTCGTCAGCGTGGAACCAAGCACAACCCAGGTAAGAACGTTGGTATCGGCCGCGACCACACATTGTTCGCATTGGTTGATGGTAACGTAGTGTTCCGTAAGACCCGTGAAAACAGATCTTACGTTCACATCGAGCCGATCGCGGTTGAAGCTGCTGCGGAAGCGTAATCAACGAACCGTTAGTACTTCCCAGGAAGTTAAAAGGACCCGTCAGGCATTCGTTTGACGGGTTTTTTATTGGCAATGCGCCCCTCGCCAAACCAAAAGACCGGATTCGGTGTTCTCTAAACCGGAAAGCAGTTTTACCCTATCAATATCGACCAACCCCATGTTGTCACGACCTATTTTTGTATATACCGAATTGAGCCCCAACCCCAACTCGATGAAATTCGTCCTGAATTTCGAGTTGGTACCCGACGGGCTTTCGTTTGATTACCCTTCGCTCGAAGCAGCGCTGGAAGAAGGCAAATCATCGCCGCTTGCCGCCGATTTGTTCCAGTTCCCGCATGTAAAGCGTGTATTTATCGCGAGCAACTTCATTACAATTACCAAAGGCGATGATATTGCCTGGGAAGAAGTATTGCGTGATACGAAGCAGTTTATCAAGATCTATTTCGAAGAAAACCACCCGGTATTCGAGCAAAAAACGATCGATAGCAATACGCTGATTGTCGATGCGCGGGATTCCGACACGGTACAGAAGATTAAGGCTGCATTGGACCAATATGTCCGTCCCGCGGTTGAATCGGACGGCGGCGCGATCAACTTCCATTCGTTCGATGAGGGGTCGGGTGTGGTAAAAGTACTTTTGCAAGGCTCTTGCAGCGGCTGCCCGTCGTCGACGCTTACATTAAAAGCGGGTATCGAAAACCTGCTCACCCGCATGGTACCCGATGTGAAAGAAGTAGTTGCAGAAGGCGTTTAATGCCTCATACATATACATTTAAAACCCTGTCGCAGCCCGGCAGGGTTTCTTTTTTTGAGGCGTTTTGTTAGTTTCGGCGCATGAAGCCACCGCTGGATGCATTTATCGACCGCATTGAGGCATTACAATCGACCGGTAATGCATTGTTCCCCAAAGGCCTATTTCCGGCGCAGCGCTCCAATTCCATGATCGGCTACCGGCGGCCTGATACGACGATGTTCTTCTC
>CAMLNK010000684.1 GCA_946481035.1 uncultured Dyadobacter sp.
GCCCAAAGCCATCGAGCGCGCGATACAGGTGGGCGAGCGGAAGCATTACAATAGCTTACTATTCATCCGCGATAACTTTTTGAAGTTTCAAACACCTTTTACCCCCAATATCCTCGGTATTTACCTGCTCGGGAAGGTGATGCAGCAAGTTCCGGCGATTGAAGAGGTGGATGCGCAGACGCGCCGGCGCGCGCACGACTGGTACGCGTTCCTGTTGGAAAACGGCTATGAACTGGTGGTAGAAAATGCAGCGGTGCGTTCGGATACCGTTATCGCGGTGCGGGCGGAAAAGGAACGCATTGCATTCCTGAAAACTGCGGCCCAAAAAGAAGGCATTACGCTGGGCAACGGTTATGGCAAAGAGAAGGATACCAGTTTCCGCATTGCCAACTTTCCGGCGATCACCGATGAGGAAATAGCGATATTGAAGGCTTTTTTAGTCAAAATGGCCCCGAATTGACGGAATGAGTAGTAAATGCCTCTCCTTGTATTTATAACTAAAAACAAATCCACTCACCTGCGACTTACTAGTTGTGCGATTAGATATTTTAAAGCAATACCAGGCCCAGACCAAATGTCTGGTCGCGCTGGATTCGATTATTTTTGGTTTTGATGGCGAAGAGCTGAAACTATTGCTGGTTAAAAGGGGCATTGAAGACGAGCATCACACCTGGTCGCTGATGGGCGGTTGGGTGCAGCCCGATGAAAGCCTCGAAGGCGCTTCGTCCCGCATTCTTTTTGAGCTTACGAACCTTACCGACATTTACCTCGAACAGCTCTACACTTTCGGAAGCCCGCACCGTGACCCGGTGGAGCGTACGGTGTCTGTTGCCTATTTCGCACTGATCAATGTGGAGGATTACGACCATAAAATCTCCAAAAACTACGAAGCACAGTGGTTTTCGATGCAGGAACTGCCCAAATTACTCTTTGATCACGGTGTGATGGTCGATATGGCGATCCAGCATTTGCGCTACAAAGCGTCGCAGCACCCGATCGGCTTTGAATTGTTGCCGGAGAAATTCACGATTCCGCAGTTGCAGAAGCTTTATGAGGCGATTTTCGGGACCGAGCTCGATAAGCGTAATTTTAGTCGTAAGTTATTGTCAACCAATTTGTTGATCAAGCTGGACGAGAAGCAGAAGGGCTATTCCAAAAAAGGTGCTTTCTTTTACAAAATCGACGAGGAGAAGTATAAAAAGCAGTTCAATACATTCCTGAACTTCCTGCCGGGAAGCGCTTCCTAGCCGCCGCTATTTTCACGATCACCGGTTTTTAAGGTTGTGTAAGCAGTCGGTTTTGAGCAACTTTGCGGGATCAAAACGCCCCAAAGTGTAAGCCCATGTTCAATTTTAAGGAAATCGTTTCCGTTACGCTGATATTGTTTTCGGTGATCGATGTGCTTGGCTCATTGCCGGTTATCGTCGATTTCCGCAGGAAACTGGGTAAGATCGAGTCTGAAAAAACGACCATCGTGGCCGGGCTTATAATGGTGATCTTTCTGTTTCTGGGAGAGCGCCTGCTGAGCCTTTTCGGCGTGGATATTGCCTCGTTTGCGATTGCCGGGGCCATTATCCTGTTCCTGCTGGGGCTCGAAATGATCCTGGGGCGCGATATTTTCAAGCATGGTAATATGGATGTGAGCGTGGCGTCGATTGTACCCATTGCATTTCCGATGATCGCCGGCGCGGCTACCATGACGACCTTGCTATCGCTCCGTTCGACCTATCAAATTCAGAATATCCTGGTCGGCATCGTGCTGAACCTCTTTTTTATTTACCTCGTATTAAAATCATCGAACTGGCTGGAAAGAAAACTCGGGCAGGGCGGTACGGATATTCTTCGGAAGGTGTTCGGTATCATTCTGTTAGCTATTTCTATTAAACTTTTCAAAACCAACCTCTCGATGTAAGTGGCGCCCCCAACGCTACATTGAGTCAAGACAAATTTTTAAAACCATATAACAATGCAACAACTGGATAGCCTTAATCAAGTCGCGGATTTTCACAGAACTTTCAAACATCCGATCCTGGAAACGCCGACGATCCCCTCCGAAGAAAGAAGCCGCCTGCGCGTGGCATTGCTGGCCGAGGAGTTGAAGGAGCTGGAAGTTGCGATCCTCGAAAAGGACATTGTGGAGGTGGCCGACGCGCTTTGCGACCTGCAATATGTATTGTCGGGCGCGGTGCTGGAATTCGGGCTGGGCGAGAAGTTCCGCACGTTGTTCGACGAAGTGCAGCGTTCGAATATGTCCAAAGCCTGCAACTCGGTAGAGGAAGCCGAAGCGACCGTGGCGCATTATAAAGCGAAAGGTACCGACTGCTATTTCAGGGAAGATAATGGCAAGTACCTCGTGTACCGCACCGCCGATGATAAGACTTTAAAGAATATCAATTACTCGCCTGCTGACCTGGCGTCGATCATCGGTTAATCAATATTCCCCAAATCCAATCGACTCATTATGAGCTCAGTTCTCGAACGATTCCTGCGTTACGTGCAAATCGACACGCAGTCGGACCCTAACTCGGAGACATTTCCCAGCACAGCCAAACAGCGTAACCTGAGCAACCTGCTTGCCGAAGAACTGCGCGCATTGGGCGTCGCGGACGCGCATGTGGATACCCACGGATATGTGTACGCGACGATTCCGTCGAATTCGGACAGGACCGACGTTCCGGTGATATGCTTTTGCTCGCATGTGGACACTTCGCCGGATGTTACGGGGGAAAATGTAAAACCGATCGTTCACCGGAACTGGGATGGTACGGATATTATCCTGCCGGACGATCATTCTCAGGTTTTGAGAATAGGGGAGCTGCATGACCTCGACCAGCAGATTGGAAACGATATCGTAACAGCCAGTGGTACTACCTTGCTGGGTGCTGACAATAAAGCCGGTGTTGCCGAAATAATGGCCGCTGCCGAGCATTTGCTCGCTAACCCGCAGATTAAGCACGGTGCTATCAAAATCCTTTTCACACCCGATGAAGAAGTAGGACGGGGAACTGAAAAAGTGGATTTGCAGAAGCTGGGAGCTGATTTTGGCTATACTGTGGATGGCGAGGCGATTGGTACATTGGAAGACGAAACGTTTTCGGCCGATGGTGTCAAAATCACCATTCACGGCGTGAGCACGCACCTGGGTTATGCGATCGGTAAGCTGGAAAATGCATTGAAAATCGCTGCGGAAATACTCGCACGACTTCCCAAAGACAGACTTTCGCCCGAAACCACGCAGGATAAGGAAGGTTTTATCCATCCGGTGCAAATAGAAGGCATTCAGGAAAAAGCCGTTTTGGGCTTTATCATCCGCGATTTTACCGTCGCTGGTCTGCATGAAAAAGAGGCATTGCTGAAAGGTATTATGGAGGAGGTTTTGAAAGAATACCCTAACTCTTCCGCTGAATTCAAAATTCAGGAGCAGTACCGGAACATGAAGGAAGTGCTTGACCAGCACCCGCAAGTGATCCAAAATGCATTGACAGCCATGGAACGCGTCGGTCTGAACCCGATCCAGCGCAGCATTCGCGGCGGTACCGACGGTTCGCGGCTTTCATTCATGGGCCTTCCATGCCCGAATATCTTCGCCGGCGAACACGCATTTCACTCCAAACTGGAATGGGTATCGGTGCAGGATATGGAGAAGGCGGTTGAGGTGATCGTCAGTTTGGCGGGCGTTTGGGCGGAAAAATAGTCAAGTGTGGTTATATGGGTGTCAGGTATGGTCATTA
>CAMLNK010000685.1 GCA_946481035.1 uncultured Dyadobacter sp.
AGCCGGTGCGCATTGTCCCATTTGTTGATCTCCTGCATGTGGAGCGGGTTGTTGCGGTCGGAGTAACCCGAACCGATCGCGCCGCCCCAGGAACCGTCTTTGGCATACACCGGAATGGTAGGTGCAAGTGTAACGGCCAGGCCGGGCGTGGCAGCACCACCAATGTCGGTCGAGGCGAGTGTTTCGTTCGAAGAAGCGAGCTGCATATTCGCGCCGATTTTTAGTTTCCCGTCGAATGCGCTGGTAAGGCCGTTAATACGCCCGCTGATCTTGTCGTAATCGGTGTAGCGGAGCATTCCGGTGTTTTTGTAATACCCCAAATTGATTTGCAATGAAGAAGTACCGTTGCCGCCCGAGATCGTGAGCTCGTTGTTGGTCACGATGCCGGTTTTGTACATCACTTTCTGCCAGTCGGTGTCGCCGGCAAGCATATTGGCATTACCGCCCACGAGCGGCTGTACTTTTACGCCATTTAATATGGGGTTGGTGAAATCCTTGTTCCAATCGAATTGATACAGAGCGCCGTAGCCGTCCTCGGGATTCACTTTATCATTCACCGAAGCCTGCCACAATGCCCGTCCGCGATCAACGGCGTTGAGCATTTTAAACCGCGCATACTTCTCCGATTGCGTCGAAATGCTGGTATTGAAGTCGATATTGATCTTCCCATTGGTATTCGCGCCGTTTTTGGTGGTAATGATAATCACCCCGTTGGAAGCCCGCGAACCGTAGATCGACGACGCCGAAGCATCTTTCAGCACCTGTATCGACTCGATGGAGTTCGGGTTCAGCCCCTGGAACACCTCCGGGCGCTTGGTAGGCACGCCGTCGATGATGTAGAGCGGGTCGGTGTTCCCGAGCGTGTTCGCACCGCGGATCAGGATGCGGGAGTTGGTACCGTTCGGTGAGCCGGTTTTTTCGATGTATAACCCCGGTACGCGTCCCTGCAAAGCCTGCATCGGGTTACCCGAGCTGATGTTTTTCAAAGGGGCCATGTCCACCACGGCGATGGCGCCGGTGAGATCTTCTTTTTTGGAAGAAGTATAACCCACAACCACCACCTCGTTAAGACTTTTCTGATCGTAGTCGAGGGTAACGTTGATGGTCGCCTGGTTGCCCACAGCCACTTCTTTGGTTTGCATGCCAATGTAGGAGAATACCAATGTGGCATTTGCATTGGGCGAGATGCTGTAAGCTCCCTCAACATCGGTAACGGCACCATTGGAAGTCCCTTTTTCCAGGACATTCACGCCGGGAAGCGGCTCGCCGTCGATGCTCTTGACGACGCCTTTGATCTGTGCCCTGTTTTGCGCGTGGGCGGGCAGTTGCATCACGCAGGCGACCGCGAAGGCCACCAGCAGTAAAACTTTTCTCATAGTGTTTTCGATTAAAAAGAGTGAATTGGGAATCAGTGGATTATCGGCTGCGGTAGTGGCAGCCGGGCGTGAATAAAATCCTGAATGTCGGTTTCGCCGAACGCGGGCAATGCACCTGCTCTTCCGGCCACGAATGCACCGGCGGCGCAGGCAAATTCGAGTGATTCGGCGAGCGAATGCCCAGTGGCGGTTTGGTACAGGAATGCGCCGAGGAACGCGTCGCCGCTGCCGATGGTATCGGCCACCTCCACCGTAAATCCGGCGTGCCGGTGGTATTCGCCGCCGCTGGTGAGCACCATCGCGCCGTCGGCGCCGCAGGTGAGCACGAGCATATCGAGTTTAAAACGATCGACGAGGTATGTCATGGCCTGCTTTTCGCTTTCGAAAGTGGTAAGCCAGCCCGTCACTTCACGGATTTCATGCTCGTTCATTTTCACAATGCTGGCGAAGCCGAGGAGTTCGAGCACCTGCTCGCGCGAGTAATGCGGCGGGCGCAGGTTCACGTCGAATACGCGGGTCTGGGCATGCGCGAGGTAGCGCAGGAGCGTGTCGCGTGACGTGCGGTCGCGGGCGGCGAGGGTACCGTACACGAAGAAGTCGCTGATTGCCACCTGCTCCGCCGCGGCGGCATCGAACTGAATGTAATCCCAGGCCACCGGATGCAGGATTTTGTAGGTAACCTCGTTGCTGTCCGACACGTTGGCCTTGGCAATGCCGGTCAAATGCGTTTCGCCGGTTTGTACCCATTGCGTGTCGAGCCCCTGCTGCGCCATGAATGCGAGCAGCTCAGCACCCAGTTCGTCGTGCCCCACGCGGCTGATGAAGGCCACGTCCATGCCGTAGCGTTGCAGGTGTGCGGCGACGTTCATGGTAGCCCCGCCTGCCAGGCGCGCGTCGGGCAGCACGTCCCAGAGCACTTCTCCAAAAACAGTCAGTTTCGGTGTCATATATAATCGGTTAAAGTGGAGATTTTAGTGAAGGATCAATGTTTTTTCGATCTGTTCGAGCGAGGTACCCTTGGTTTCGGGCATGAGCTTCCACACGAATAGCAGTTGGAGCACCATCATACCGCAGAAAATCATGAAAGTGTTGCCGCCGCCGAGCGTTTCGGCGATGTAGGGGAATGTGAATGCGATCACGGCCGCCAGCAGCCAGTGCATAAAGCTGCCCATCGACTGCCCCGCGGCACGTACCTGGTTCGGGAAAATTTCAGAAATAAATACCCATATCACCGCGCCCTGCGACAATGCGAAGAAGGCAATGTAGATGAACAGGTACACCGGCACCGCGTAACCACCCAGGTTGCCGCTGTAAAATGCCTGCGCTACCAGTCCCAAAGTGGCGATCAGCCCGAACGACCCGATGAACATCAGCGTGCGGCGGCCGAAACGGTCGATCAGGTTAATGGCGATGAAGGTGAAGCAGAAATTGACCAAACCCACACCAGCCGACGACAGCAATGCAGAGCTTTTACCCAGACCCGCCATTTCAAAAATGCGCGGTGCATAGTAAATGATCGCATTAATACCCGAAACCTGGTTAAAAAAAGCGAAAAGCAGCGCCAGCACGAGGGGTAGTTTGTACTGGGAAGAAAAAATGGAAATGCTGCTTCCGCTCCGGGTGCCTGCATGGGCGGAGTTCTGAATGTCGGCAACAATGCCGCTCACGTCGATACCACCGTTGGCTACGGACAATATTTGCCGCGCTTCTTCTATCCGGCCGCGCTTTACAATGAGCCAGCGGGGGCTTTCGGGCACAAAAAGGATCGCTACCAGGAAAACCAGCGAGGGAAATGCCTGCACGCCCAGCATCCAGCGCCAGTCGTTATCGCCTATGCCCACGAGCAGGAAGTTGGAGAGGTAAGCAATGAGAATGCCCAGCACTACATTGAACTGGAACATGGCTACCAGCCGGCCGCGCGAATTGGCAGGCGATATTTCGGAAATATATAAGGGTGCGGTAACCGACGAAATGCCCACGCCGATGCCCCCGAGGAAGCGAAAGATGAGAAAGGAAATCCAGTCGGAAGCGAGTGCCGAGCCGATCGATGAAAGCAGGTAAAGGACAGCGATGGCGAAGAGCGTGTACTTACGCCCGTAACGCTCGGAGGGGATGGCGCCTGTGAGCGACCCGAGGACGGTGCCGATCAATGCGATGGAAACTGTGAACCCGTGCTGCACCGTAGTGAGGCCCCACAATTGCTGGATCGATTTCTCCGCGCCCGAAATGACCGCCGTATCAAAACCGAATAAAAAACCGCCCAGCGCGACTGTGAATGCCCAGAAGATTACCTTTTTGCTTGTCATGATTGTTGAATTAATTTCTGACGAAGCTACCGGCTCTCCGGGCAA
>CAMLNK010000686.1 GCA_946481035.1 uncultured Dyadobacter sp.
TCATGAAACCACATACGATGGAGCGCGCCATTTGGATCACCGACCCCAAAAAATATTTTAAAAAATTTTCAATCCTGGTCGCGGCTCATGGTTTCGAGCATCTTTCCGAGGTTCAGGCTTCGGGCGGAAGCATTGAAAATCTGTCTGTAAACGCCATTTTGCTCATACAAATCTTCATGTTTGCCGGATTCGACGATCTGCCCTTTTTTCATGACGTAGATTTGATCCGAATCAAGAATTTGTGCCAGGCTATGCGAAATAATAACAACCGTCCGGTTCTTCTTGATGGCGTCGAGGCTGTTTTTGATCTGCTCGGTAGCAATGGCGTCGAGGCTTGCGGTGGGCTCATCCAGGAAAATAATGGGCGGATTTTTGAGAAAAAGACGTGCGATGGCAATGCGCTGCTGCTGCCCGCCTGAAAGCAGTTGCGCATCGGTTTCATATCCGCCCGGCAATTCCATAATCTGTTCATGCAAATAGGCGCTTTTGGACGCTTCCACGAGCTCTTCCCAGGTTGCCTCAGGCTTGCCGTACCAGATGTTTTCGGCAATGGAGCCTTTGAAAATATGGTTCTTTTGAAGTACCATCCCAATGGCATTCCGAGTTGAGGATAAATCGTAAGATTTCAGCGGCCGCCCGTCGAGGAGGATCTCGCCCGTGTCCTGCGCATAAAAGCCGACGAGGAGGTTGATCAGCGTACTTTTGCCCGCGCCGGAAAGTCCTACCAACGCCGTAGTCTGCCCGGATTTGATTTCCATATCGATGCCCGACAACGCTTTGGTGCCATTAGGGTAGGCGAACGACACATTCCTGAGCCGGTAATCACCGCGGAACTGTGCTTCCACTGTTTCGCCGCTGGTTTCCACGGATTCTTTGGCATCCAGAATATCGAAGAAGCCTTCGGAATAGGTCAGCGCGTCGTTCATTTCGTCGTAAATGCGGTGCAGCTGGCGAATAGGAGCGGAGACATTGTTGAACAGCAAAATATGGAACATGATCGCGCCGATCGACATTTGCTGGTCGAGCACGAAGTAGGCCGTCAGAATAATGATCAGTACCACGCCAATTTGCTCGATGAAGCTCTTGATACCATCGTAAGTGAAGTTGGTTTTCCGGGTTTTGAGCTGCGAATCCATTAGCTCCATTTGCAGGCGGTACTGCTTTTCCCCTTCCTGCTTCTCGCGCACGAAAGATTTAATCACAATCACCGACTCGATCAGGTTAATGAGCCCGTTACTCTTGTTTTCGCGCTGCCGTTTCAGCTTCCGGCGGACGCCCTGCAACTCGCCGGCCTGCTTGAAACTTATCCAGAAATAAACCGGCAGAATGGCCAATGCAATGCAGCCGACGTAAAAATTGGCTGAGAACATTATTCCCAGCGCGACGACCGCATTGGCAAACAATGGAAGAATATCGATGAAGAAGTTCTGGATCAGCTTCGTGAGGCTTTCCGCGCCCCGGTCAATGCGGGTTTGCAGCTTGCCTTTCTGGTTCTCGTTATCACTGAAAAATGCCAGATTGTAGGTCAAAATACGGTTTACAGCATTTTGTGCGAGGTCGCTGGAAACTTTGATACGGATTTTTTCACCAAAATACCGCTGCCCGAAAACGATAAACGTATTTACGATTTCTTTGATGAACAGTATCGCCGTGATTTGAAGCAGCAGTTCCTTGCCCTGCGCAATGCCCCAATGCTTGTTGAGCATCGATTGCACCGTGTCGACGGTGTAGCGGAGCACCCAGGGGTTAACCTGTGCCGTAACGGCACCCAGTAAGGTAAGGAATAATGCAAATGCGATTTGCCGGTGATAGGGCTTGACGAAAGGCCGTAGCCTTTGAAAGATTTGCCAGATATTCATGCACGGTCAACACGAAATCTGGCAAAATGATTTGAATAGCTAAGGCTTAACTATTTCTCTTGGGTTTGTTGCCGGAACGCTTGATAGGCCGCCCGTATTTGGCCATTTTTTCCTTGGCATGGTCGCGGCGGATATTAACTTTCTGATTTTTAGCTTTTTTCTCATGAAATGCCGGCCCTACATCCTCGCGCTTGGGACGTTTCAGCTCGATGTTTTTCATGAAAACCTTCGGCTCCTCGTCGGGCGTCAATATTTCCGAGATTTTCAATCCTTCGGGCAATGGAAGAATAGGTATTTCAAAGTCCATCAGCTCCTCGATCTGTTCCTGAAATGGCTTTTCGCGCTCGGTAATGAAGGAAATGGCAATCCCCTTCTGGTCGGCCCGGCCGGTGCGGCCTATGCGGTGAATATAGTTTTCGGGAATTTCAGGAATATCGAAATTAAATACGTGCGAAACTTCTGCCACATCGAGCCCGCGGGCGATAATGTCGGTGGCGATCAGGATACGGTAATTACCGGCGTGAAACTGCCTGATGGTATTGAAACGGTGGTTCTGGTCCTTGTTGGAATGGATCACACCGATCCTGTTCATATAGCCGAGTTCCAGTTGACCGTAGAGCTGGTCGGCCAGCTTTTTGGTCGCAACGAAAATCAGCACCTTGTTCATTTCTTCGTGCTGGTCGAGCAGGAGGTCGAGCAGGTTTACTTTGGTATAAAAATTAGGGACATTATAAGCCTGCTGCTCGATGTTATCCAACGGCGTGCCCACAGGTGCCGCTTCAATGCGTACCGGATCATTGAAATACGTCTTCATCAACGCTTCCACTTCCTGTGTAATGGTGGCCGAGAAAAGCAGGTTCTGGCGGCGTTGCGGAAGCAGGTCGAGGATGTTTTTCAGTTGCGGACGAAAACCGAGGTTCAGCATTTCGTCCACTTCGTCGATCACCAGTTTTTTGATGTTTTTGCTTTTCAATGAGCCGTTCAGCGCGAGATCGTACAACCTGCCGGGCGTTGCCACCACCACGTCCGCACCTTCGTGCAGTTCCGCCATTTGCACCTTGATATTTCCCCCGCCATACACGCCCACCGCTTGTAGCGTAGTGTAGGCAGCCAGCTTCCGCACTTCTTCGAGCACCTGCACCACGAGCTCGCGCGTAGGCACGAGGATCAGCAGCTGCGGTAAGCGATCCTTCGCATATTCGATCTGCCGGAGCGTTGGTAATAAATAGGCGAATGTCTTACCGGTACCGGTTTGTGCGATGCCGCAGACGTCCTTTCCGGACATCATAACCGAAAAGACCTTGTGCTGGATCGTGGTAGGGGTGGTATATCCCGCTTCTGAAAGCGCTTTCAGAAGCGGTTTGGTGAGATTTAAATCTTCAAAAGTCATAATGCAGTTCGTAAAAGACTACAAAGGTACGGCTAATCCCTTTGAACGCATTACGCAAGTCGTTTTATCTGCTCTCCCCCTGCACCGCCGCGGCGCGACGGAACAGCAATGCCGATCCTGCAAACAGCCACGCAAAGCAGGCGTGCAAACCCAAAACGGCCGCAAAACCATTAGCGAATGCAGGCGTACCGATCATCCAGGCCACCAGCGGCACCAATAGTATTGCGAATGCCGTAGCAAACAATGCATGCGACATGCCTTTCGGTTCGAGCCGCGCGATGGTCGCACCGGCCAACCCCACCAGCAACACGCCGAAATACATCATATTGGCAGGATTATCGCCGAGAATGCCTCCTACCGCCACGTTTATCCAAACGAGCAGCAACACGGCCGCAATGGCCAGCCCGAAGGCCAGTTGATAGGCCCGGTTACCCATTTTCTTCATTACAAACAGCTCATACGCAAGGCGCGCGCCG
>CAMLNK010000687.1 GCA_946481035.1 uncultured Dyadobacter sp.
GGTTTTCCTCGTTTTGTTCCAGCCGCTTTCCACCAAAACCCGTTTGAAAGGCCACACACTCGCGAAAGGGCTTTTTGAGCCGTTGGGGATGCTCATTGCCGGCGCATTACTCTGGATCATCTACACGCAGCATTGGAGCGATATCAGCCTCACTTTCGACTTGTCGCTGCTGTTCGCGCTGGGCGCGTTATTGGTGTTCCGCAAAACCTACCGCCACTATATGCAGGAGCTGAAATCGGCGATCAGCAAGCGGTTCATCCGCAGCGGCGAAATGGCCTCTCCTGCCGAAGCACTACCGATTATTACCGAAAACCTGCAAAGCGACCGCAAGGAAGAGGTTTTGAATGCGATCGACTGGCTGGCGCGCAACAAAGTTTCGCTTTTCCGAAAGCACGCCGACGAGCTTTTGAAAAGCCCGTTTGTGCAGGTAAGGCTCAAAACTTTGCAAACGCTTTCGACGCTCGAAAAACCCGAGCTTTCCGGCGCATTCATCCAGTACATCGAAGATGAACCCGATGCCGCCTGCCAGGTGCTGGCCGTACGCCTCGCCTGCGCGAACGGGCGCCTCAACGACGAGCAAACCGCCCGCTTCCTCGCACACCGCGATCTGGACATTGTGAAAGGCACCATTATAGGTTGCTGGGAAGCGGGTAAATCACTGCCCCTGATCCATGGTACGCTGCAAAGGCTTTTCGGTTCCGAGCAGGAAAGCGACCAATTGGCGGCGCTCGACTGCCTCAAAGTAACGGGAATTAATTCCTACGAAAACCTGCTCAAAAGCTGCATTCACAATGGCTCGCAACGCGTACGCAACTATGCCATCGAGGTAGCCGCGACGGTGGGCTCCCCTGCCCTGCTGCGCGACCTGCGCCTCGTGCTCACAGGCACATTAACGCCTTCGACCATCCACGCGATGATCAATTCGGGCGACCTCGGCATCCGCATTATCGAGGAATGGCTGCGCCAGGATACCACCGGCGACCGCATCCGGACGTTCATCAAAACGGCTGAAAAAGGTAGGCATGAGTTTATACTTCAAATACTTTTTAACCTTATTAAAAATATTTACCAGCATAAACTTTTGGTTATTACTGAAAATATTGCAAATACTAAAAGGAAGGAAAGTGATATTCATATCGAAAATATCAATAGTTTCACCCATATTGCCGCGCTCAAAGCACTGAGTAATTACACATTAATAACTGACTACAAAGAACTTATACCCGAATTTGTAGAGAAAGAACTGATCCACGCCGGGCAGCTGCTCAACGGTATGGATGCCTCCGAAAACGATGTTACCTGGAATGATGCATTGGAATACGAGCTCGAATTGACCGCCCAAAGGCTGTTCTACCTCTTCATGATGCAGTATGATAAGGAGGCTGTACAGAGTGCCTGGAAAGGAATCCGGCATGCGAGCAAGGAGAAGCGCGCCAACTCGCTCGAACTGATCGAGAGCCTTTTGCCCCGTATGCTATACCCATCATTACACGCATTGTTTGAAAATATTTCCATCCGGAAAAAGCGTGACGCATTGCGCCAGTACATGGGTAATGTAGAGCCCGGGCTGTCGCTGATCACGACCATTCTCTCGCAGGAAGAGCGCTCGTTCACGACCTGGACCATCGCCCTGGCTGTCGGTAAATGCGACATCGCCGAGGCCGATCTGGTACATCTCGAAAAGCTCGCCCACCATTCATCGCGCCTCGTGCGCGAAGCCGTGCATGCACGCTATGCCGTCCTCGCACAGCGCCCCGAACTTAAATTCTCGCTTCGAATCCCTATGAAACACGCCGAACCAACCCAGCAGATTTCCGAAATGGAAAGGGTGATCGTCCTTAAAAACACCCAGCTTTTCGCGCAAACGCCCGAGAACGTGCTCAGCTCCATCGCCCCGATCATGAAGGAAGTGACTTACAGCGACGGCCAGGAGATATTTGCCAAAGGCGACCTGGGCGATTCGATGTACATCATTTACACCGGCCAGGTGGGCATTTACGACGGTCCGAAACAGCTTGCATTGTTTGATAAAGGTGAGATTTTCGGCGAACTCGCATTGCTCGATACCGAGCCGCGTTCGGCTACAACCGTGGCTGAAACCGACACGCTGGTATTCCGCATCGATCAGGAAGATTTCTTTGAACTGATGGAAGAACGCGACGAAATCCTGCGCAATGTGCTGCGCATCCTGTGCCAGCGTATTCGCGTGCAGAACGAAAAAATGCGCCTGCTATAAGGCGCGGGCCGTATTTTTGAGGTGTTGGAGGTGCCGCTGCTTGGCGGCATCCCGGCGCTTCTGCTCCGAAGCCGTCCAATAGGAATGCGCTTCCAGGAACTTTACCTGCACCGCATCCCACGCAGGAATGTCCTCGATCATATCCCGCACTTTCAATTCCTCGAATAAAGTGGCCGCAATCGGCTCGAAATCGTCGCGGCCGAGGTAATCCAGGTCGGCGTCGCAAATGATCATTTCCAGGGCATTTTTGGGGCTTTGCGGGATCTTTGTAGCCATAATCATCCCGCATATGGTTTCGATTTGCTCCGAATTGTAACCAAAACCCGGCAAAACCTCACGCGCGAGCGCGCAACCGGCTTCTTCGTGGCCCTGGTAGGTGGTCGTAAAACCGCTGTCATGGTAAAATGCGGCGGTACGGAGCAATGCAAGCGGTTCTTCATCCGTAACGCCTTCCAGCGCCGCTATTTCGGCGGATGCATGCACGACATCGAGTGTGTGATGGACTCCGTGGTAAAAAAGCGTGCGATCCAGCCGGCTTTCCAGCTGGGCAAGCACATATTGTTCAGCCTTTTCGATTTGCATGGCTATTCGAGCACTTCGTAGATCAATACCGGGTTCGATTTGTTTTTGAGGTTCACCTCGCCCACCAGACTGCATTGAAATGCCTCTTTCAGCTTCTCATAGGCCGAATCCGGCACTACTACCTGCCCCGGCTTGGCGATGGATTGCAGGCGCTGGGCTACATTCACGACGTCGCCGATGACGGTATAATCCAGCCGCTTCAATGCCGCCGAGCCGATGTTCCCCGACACCATTTCACCCGAGTTAATGCCTATCGAAACCTTGGGAAAGTAACCCGATTGGTCCGACAATTCTTCCTTAAAACCATTGATATGATTACGAACAGCCAGCGAACATTCTACGGCGCGGTCCAGATGATATTCACCCCGGAAAACAGCCATTACCGCGTCGCCCATAAACTTATCGACGTGCCCGCCCTGGGCAATGATTTCCTTCACCATCACATCAAAATACTTGTTGATCAGCTTCACGACGCGGTCGGGCTGTTCTTTCTCGGAAATGGCGGTAAAGCCGCACATGTCCATAAAAACGACGGTACCTTCAATGGTTTCGCTGGTCATTAACGACTTTTCGAACGTCTCCTGTGTCATGAATTGCAGCACGGAAGCATCGACGTACATCCGCAGAATGTCATTTTCACGAACCGCTTTCAAGGTGTCTTTCAATTGCGCCACATATTGCAGCGTTTTCTCCATCGTGACTTCCAAATCGCGGAAATCGATCGGTTTTGTGAGAAAATCGAATGCGCCGCGGTTCATGGCCGTGCGGATATTGTCCATGTCACCATAAGCCGACACGATCACCGATTTCAGGATCGGGCTTAGTTCACCAAGCCGCACGAGCAGCGTCAGACCGTCCATTTCGGGCATATTGATATCGCTCAATACCATATCGACGTCGGGATGCT
>CAMLNK010000688.1 GCA_946481035.1 uncultured Dyadobacter sp.
TCGCGGTTCCATTCTATGGCGTTCATCGCCAGGTCCAGGTGCGCATCGAATAGCAATCTGCCCATTCAGTCCGATCCGTTTTTAAGTTGTATGGCAGCTTCCTCGGCCTGATTGTATTTGCCGATCAGCCCGTGAATTTCCCCGCTGAATTTACCCAAAAGCTTACGCCATTTTTCCGCTTCGCCGGGTTTGTAATGATAAAAGCCCCCTCCCTCGTCCATCCCCCATTCTCCCCGTTCCACCATGTTCATAAAAAACCCCGGAACGGCTGTATCCGTAGCGAGCTCACGGTTCAGGTCCTTCATAACCATCCCGTAGGCGTAGGTCCCCATCAGATCCATATACCGCAGGTTGCCCGCAAACGGCAGGTAGTAGCCGGCATCGTTCCGGCAGGCCCGGTCGATATCCTCAATATTGGCATAACCATTCTCCACCAGAAAAAAGGCCTCGCGTATGAGCGCGCCCAGCAGGTGCATGCGTATGCCCGCGTTCCCGCGTATCACGTAAGGATCTTTGTTCCAGCAGGTTCTGGCAATTTCTTCAAGATAGGCCGCCGCCGACGCATTTGTCGTTTCGTTGGCAATAATTTCCAGGAAAAAAGTCTGATCCGCCGGCTCCGTCCAGTTGAGCCCGATGATCCGCTCGGGGCACGATGCATTTTCCTGCAAAACATCCAGTCCAATGCTTTCGGTATTGACAGCGATCAGCGTTTCGGCGGATACCTTTTCTTCTATTCGGCTAATCCACGATTTTTTCAAATCTTTGTCTTCCGCGGTTACCAGAATGGCCAGGTTAACCTCCACCAGGCTTGCATTCAACTCCGTAGCAAGCCGGAAACCGGCCTGGCGCAGGCAATTTTCGATACCGGCTGCGATGCGATCGCCCCCGAGCAGGAGCGCCGCCTCATTGCTTTCTTTCATCGGCTGATAGGCCCCAAAGCCTTGTTTCAGATTTTTGCTAATACTTTTCCGGCGGTGGCAACGGCTGTGTCAATGTCGTCGTCGGTATGCACCGCGCTGATGTACCAAAGCCCGCGACCGATGACGCGCACGCCCTCCTCGTGCATGGCGGCAATGAATTTCCCGAGTTTCGCTTTGTCCGCCACGAGCGTATCGCGGTAATCATTCGTTTTTTCAAGGCTGGTAAAACTCGTAGCGAACATCGGACCCGGCCCCTCTGCCAGCATCGCATGACCGCTTTGGGCAGCCGCCCCACGCAAGCCGGCCATGAGTTTCTTTCCAAGCCTGAACATCCTTTCGTGCGGCTTTTCTTTTTCCAAAACAGAAATCGTGGCCAGTGCCGCCGCGACGGTTGGATTACCCGCATTCATTGTTCCTGCGTGGATCACTTTGGCCTGTTCAATCAGCTGCATCCATTCATACTTGCCTACAATGGCGCTGATCGCGTACCCGCTTGCGATGGCTTTCGCAAAAATCGAAAGGTCGGGCGTGATACCGAAATACTGCTGTGCGCCGCCGGGCGAGAGGCGGAAACCGGTAATGACCTCGTCGAAGATCAATGCGATGTTATTCTCCGAACACAAATCCCTTAACCCCTGCAAAAAGCCGGGTTTCGGCTCGATGCAGCCGCTGTTGCACATGACAGGCTCGGTAATAATCGCGGCAATCTCGTGACCGCGCCCGGCAACGGTTTTCCGCACCAGTTCAATATCATTCCACGGCAGGATAATAAACTCGTTTTCAACCCCTTCCGGCAACCCATGCGTCCACGGGAACACATTTGGCTGCTCGCGGCTGCCCAGCGCCTCGGCAGACGGTGTGCTGATTCCCCAGCAAACATTGTCCATCCAGCCGTGGTAATGCCCCTCAAAACGCAGGAATTTGCTTTTACCCGTTTTGGCGCGCGCTACGCGGAAGGCCGTTTGCACGGCCTCGGAACCATCCAGGCAAAACCGCATCAGTTCCGCGGAAGGGATCAGCTGGTTCAGCTTCTCGGCCAGCTCGATTTCCCGGATATGCTGCCCCGCAAATAGCTGCCCGTCCTGCGAGTATTCCGCAACCGCTTTCAATACTTCGGGATGCGAATGGCCCAGAATAAGCGGGCCCTGGCTGAGCGTAAAATCGAGGTACTCGTTGCCGTCGACGTCATAAATACGGCTCCCGCGCCCATGCGTGTAGAAGAGCGCATGCGGGTGGTTGTATTTTCTGAATTCGGAAGAAACGCCGCTGGCGAGCACTTTTTTGGCCCTTTCGAGCAGTTCGGCTGATTTCTGGTAGGTTTTCATTGTAGATAAGCTTTTACTTTTTCAGCTGAATATTCGGCGGCGAGGTCGTGGATCTCCTGGTTGAAACGGGCGAATGCTTCATCCCAATGGCGGCCCTCTCCCGGCTCGTAGGGATAAAGTCCGCGGTCGTTATGCACACCGCGCGCACCATCGCGGACCATTTGCTGCATAATTTCGGGCACGCCGGTACTGTTGCTAAGCCGCGGGAAAATACGGGAGAGAATCGTTCCATAATCTTTCAGCCCAACATAATCCATTCGCCTGAAAATGCCCATGAGCGTCATCCAGGAGCCGGCATCGTAGCGGAAAGCCTTATCGGCGTCCTCACGGGTGGCATGCCCGCTTTCGATCTGGTGGAATATCTCACGGTACACGGCATACATAAGCCGGTTGGTAATAAAGCCCCGGATGTCTTTTTTTAGCAAAGTAGGCTCCTTGCCCCAGCCATGCGCCATTTCGAAAACGCGCCCGGCAAAAACGGGGTCGGTCTGCCCGCCGCAGGTGATTTCCAGGAAGCGGGTCATGAATGCCGGCTCCGCCCAGTGAATGCCCAAAAAACGCCCGGGCACATTCACAAATTCTTGAAGCTCGCTGATCGGAATGGCAGAGGTGTTGCTGCCGATAATGCATTCGGCACTTACCGCAGCGGTAATCTTTTGATAAACAGCAGATTTGATCTCCGACTTCTCGATCACGCATTCGATCACCAGGTCGCATCCGGCGAGCGTGGAGTAATCCTCGGAAATAGTTAATGCTGCAAGGTAAGGCTGGATTGAACCGATCAGCGCGGCTTCCCGGCATTGGCGCAGCTGCCCTCCGATCCGTGCCGGTGCTTCCGGCGCCTCCGCGGCAAGCGGTGCAATGGCCCTTACCGGATGCCCAGCCACGAGAAGAGCGGCAACAATGCTGCTGCCCATCAGCCCCAGCCCTACAACCCCCACCGGGGCCAAAGACGACGGTTCGTTCATAGTAGTCTGTCAGGCAGGCAGTTTGACAATGCAGTCGATTTCGACTTTGATATTTTCAGCCAGCACCGACTGTACTGTCGTGCGGGCGGGTTTGATACCGGGGAAATAGGAGGCGTAAACCGCGTTATAGCGGTCAAAATCGCGGATATCGGCCAAATGCGCCGTGCATCTCACGACATTTTCCATAGTACCTCCTGCGGCGCGGATAATCGCCGCGATATTATCCAGTGTGCGTGCCGTCTCCTCCTCGATCGTGCCGAGGACAAACTCCGACGTTTTGAAATCGACCGAAGCCTGGCCGCTTACAAACAGGAAGCCGTCCACTACCACGCCGTCGGAATAAGCGCCGGTTGCGAAATCGGGGTCACGGTCGGGATGAACTATTTTTTTCATGAAAAACAAAATATAATTCTACAAAATATCATCTTCACAAAAGTACATATCACCTCTCCTCCCGTTCTCCTACTTTTCGCTGGATTACTGATACAATTTTTTACGCGCATTTCA
>CAMLNK010000689.1 GCA_946481035.1 uncultured Dyadobacter sp.
TTGTAATGGCCGTAAGTGCATCCGCATGTACCGAAAGCTGGGTGGATACCAAACCAAATGGCTCCCCCACGACTGCATTCTTCTGGAAAAGCGACGAGGACCTGAACAAGGCCGTGGCTGCCATGTATGCGCCGATGGGCTATGAAAGTACCTGGGGCCGCAACCTCTTCTGGATGCAGAATGCCAGCGACGACATCGTGACCGGTCGCGTGCGTGCGGAGAGCGATAACATCAAAAACTTCAACATTACCGGCCGCGAAGGTTCCATCGCCAACTGCTGGAACGATGTATACTGGATGCTGAACAAGGCCAACCAGGTAATCCAGGGCGTTCCGACAGCCACTGGCGTGTCGGATGCCGTGAAAAACCGGGCATTGGGCGAGGCTTACTTCATCCGCGGGTTCGCGCATTTCTGGCTGGCTTATTCATG
Organism: uncultured Dyadobacter sp.; assembly: GCA_946481035.1. The sequence goes on from CAMLNK010000689.1 coordinate 431, forward strand.
GGGCCATAAGGATCTCGGAGTGCCTTTCGACGGGCCTGAAAATGCGGAGTTCGGCAAGCGCATTCCGCCACAGCTACCGTCTGTAACCGACAATTACGCACAGATCATCAGCGATTTGCAAAAAGCCGCCGACCTGCTCCCGTTGTTCCAAACCTACGGTGCGGGCGATCAGGGACGTGCGCATAAGGCCGCCGCGTGGGGTTATATGGTGAAGGTTTACGCTTACTGGGCGCAATATGATGCTTCCAAATGGGCGCTGATCCCCGACCTGGCCGATAAGATCAAAAATGAAGGCGGTCGTGCACTCATTACGGGCAAAGGCAGCCCGGCAGCCAACTATCAGGCAGTATTTACGATCGACAACAACTGGACGAGCGAATACATCTGGTCGGTAAACTCGGGTATCCAGGGCGGCTCCATTTTTCCGGGTGTGGCACTGGAGAACAAAGGTTGGGGGATTTTCAATGGCTGGGGCTATTTCCAGCCTACCGAAGAACTGTATGAAGAGTATGAAGCGAAAGACCCACGCCGCGAGGTGACGATCCTGAAATTCGGGGATAAATTCACTTACTTCGGCAAGGAGCGCTCCTATTTTTCGACCAACAGCCTTTCCGGCTTCCAAATCCGCAAATACATGGAACCTTACAGCTACGGTAGCAACGAGAATGCGGGTAGCAATACGATGATCAACCAAAACGGCGACGGTCCTTCAACGCGGTTGAACCTCCCGCTAATGCGTTACGCGGAGATTTTGCTCTTCAAAGCCGAGGCATTGATCAAACAAAACAAGAATGCAGAAGCAGCCGCGCCATTGAATGAAATCCGTGCCCGCGTGGGCCTCGCACCCATCGCTGCGCCTACCCTCGCCGACCTCAAACACGAGCGCCGCGTGGAGCTCGCCTGCGAATGGACCGACCGCCTCGCCGACCTGAAACGCTGGGGTGACTACGACAAAATCAATATGCCCCTACACGGCCGCATCCACGACAACAAAACCGATCCCGCCTCGCCTTACAAAATCCAGGTGATCTGGCCGGCCCGAAGCTTCGATCCGGGCAAACACATGGCCTGGCCGATGAACCCAGATGAAATTTCGCGCAGCAACGGCGCCTATAAGCAGACGCCGGGCTGGTAATGCGTCACAAATGTGAATTTTCATCATGAGTTAATATTAATCGCATATTTTTGGCTTGACAAACAGGAGACCCTTCGGGGTCTTTTGTTTTATAGTTAATCAATCATCTCTATACCCAATGAAAAAAATTGCCCTTTACCTACTGGCATTCGTCTCGCTCGCAAGCGTGTCGTATGCGCAGAAAACCGCAACTATGAATGTAGGTTCGTACAACCTGCGCTACAACACCCCCAACGACAGCGTAAATGCCTGGCCCAACCGCAAGGAAAACGTGAAAGGCCTCATCCGCTTCCATGAATTCGACATTTTCGGTGTGCAGGAAGCATTGGTAGGCCAGCTGAAAGACGTTGCCGAGCTCCCGGAATTTGCATACTATGGCAAAGGCCGCGACGATGGCAAGGAAGGCGGCGAGCATTCGGCCATTTTTTATAAGAAAGACCGTTTCAAACTGCTGAAATCGGGGGATTTCTGGCTGAGCGAAACACCCGACAAACCGGGCCTCGGCTGGGATGCCAAATGCTGTAACCGCATTTGCTCGTGGGCACAGTTTGAAGACGTGAAGACCAAAAAGAAATTTTACTTCTTCAACGTCCATTTCGACCACCAGGGCGTAGAAGCCCGCAGACAGTCGGGCCATTTAATGGTGAAAAAAATCAAGGAAATAGCCGGAAACAATACTGCCATCCTTACCGGTGATTTCAACTCGACACCGGATACCGAGCAGATGAAAACCATCGCCGGCCTGCTCAACGACACCCACGACGTTACCAAACAAGCGCCATACGGTCCTGAGGGCACATTCAACAGCTTCAAATTCGACGCGGCAATGAAGACCCGTATCGATTATATTTTTGTCAGCAAAAATGTGGACGTAATGAAGTACGGCGTGCTCACCGACTCAAAAGAGCAACGTTATCCTTCGGATCACCAGCCGGTGTTGGTGAAGGTGGAGATTAAGTAAAAGACTTCGGCTTTAAGATTCGGCAGTCGGCTTTTGGGGATTGAAAGAGTATTCAATCGCTAATAGTCGGCTGCCGCTATTTTTTGTCGAAATCCGGTAGGCCGTATTTATCAATTAAGCGATTCATTTTGTCAAATTTCTCTTTGAACACGTCTTGTTCGAGATATTTGTCAAGACTTTTATCAACTCCCTTAATTTTTGGTGCAAATGGACCAGAAAGTTTCTTTCCCATTATTATGATTGTTTTTTTCTTCTGATCAGAAATGCCTGATAGTCCGTATCTGTGCGAAAAGTTCCCATTCATCACCCAGTAATCCAAAAACCTCAAAGTCTCGCTTAATAGTTTCCAAATTATTGGAAATAACCACCCTGTAAAGCCTAGTCCTCGCTTGTGTGCTGCCCGTGGCCGAAATCAATGCATTTGGAAACAGATTGGTGAACAAGTAAACCGTTGAGGCGACAGTCGCCAACACTTTTACACTATCTCCATTATTTGTAGCTACACGATCATCCAGCTGTCCGGTCTCTTCGTTTTTATCTCCAAATCCAAGATTGAAGAGATTATCTATCCCTCTTGGACTGTAAATTACAACTTTTTTAACATTACCTTTTGGCCCCTGGCTTACAAATTCGTAAGTCATAGCCGTCTCACCAAGTAATATTTCATATTGATCATAGTGCATGTAATGCAAAGATAAATACTAAATTACAGGCCTCATTCCCAAGCATCTATCCTGTGAAAAGTCGTACAAACCACTTGATCATTTGTGCATTAGTGAGTTTCGCGTTGACGTCGACGCAAAACGTCAAAATCAAAATCATTGCCCCGAAAGCGTGGAATGACAGGAAGGCGCTTTTACTGACGCGCGAGAAAGGCTTTGCGGCGGTAGTGCATTCGATCAGGCTCGGATTTGATACGACGCACCTGGCTATGGATTCGGATTTGCTTCCGGATTTGTATCAATTCCAGGTTTCGCAAAAGAAAGGGGCATTGACTTTTTTCTTCGATCCGGGTACGGAAATACGGCTCGATACTTCTAATCTAGCCAAATCGACGGTCAGTCATTCAAAAAGCAATGAGGAATGGCGGGAATATCAAACGCTCGTGCAAGCTACCGAGCACGAAAAACTGTGGGATACGACGGCTGATTTTATTACAAACCATCCCAAGTCGTACGTCAGCTTATATT
>CAMLNK010000690.1 GCA_946481035.1 uncultured Dyadobacter sp.
TACCATTCGCGGGTATAGGTGCGGTTCATCAGTTCCAGCACGCGGGTATTACCGCTCTGTGCCGGCAGGTGAATGTATTTGCAGATGTTGTCATACTTTTTCATGGTATACAACACCTCGTCGGTAATGTCTTTCGGGTGCGACGTACTAAAACGAATGCGCAGCTCAGGGCTTACTTTGGCTACCATTTCAAGCAGGTTCGCAAAGTTCACAACGGTTTGGTCAACCATTTCGCCTTCCGCATTGGCTTCGGGTTTCCATTTGTAGCTGTCCACATTCTGCCCGAGGAGCGTCACTTCGCGGTAACCGTCGCGGAATAGCTCTTCGGCTTCTTTTACTATCGAATAGGGGTCGCGGCTGCGCTCGCGTCCGCGTGTGAAAGGCACGACGCAGAAGCTGCACATATTGTCGCAACCGCGCATGATCGAAATGAATGCGGTTACACCATTGGAATTCAATCGGATAGGCGAAATATCAGCGTAGGTTTCTTCGCGGGAAAGAAACACGTTGACACCCTTTTGGCCTGTTTCAGCTTCTTCCACCAACCTTGGCAAATCGCGGTAGGCATCGGGGCCGGTCACGATATCGACCATTTTCTCCTCTTCCAGGAACTTGGTTTTGAGGCGTTCGGCCATACAGCCCAACACGCCGATCAGCATTCCGGGCTTATTTTTCTTGATAAAATTGAGCTGTTTCAGGCGGTTACGCACCTTTTGCTCCGCATTGTCGCGGATCGCGCAGGTGTTCAGGAAAATCAGGTCGGCATTATTCACATCCGAAGTAGTCGCAAAACCCGCATCGCGCATGACCGACGCCACGATCTCGCTGTCCGAAAAGTTCATCTGGCAACCATAGCTTTCGATAAACAACCTTTTCTTTCCCGAAATAGGCTCGTTTTCCGAAACCCGCACTGTTTCACAGGCTTCCTTGTCCGCCTCTGTCAATATTTTTAATGAATCTGCAATTCTATGCTCCATGAGAAGGAATTCTTAAACGCTCAAAGCGCAAAGATAGGAAAAATTGGAAGAAAACTGACAAACTGTCATACGCCGGCAATAGCCGGATCGTGATTAAAACGGGTAGCCTACGCCAAGGTTGATATTCAGGGAATTGGCCTCCGTGCGTCGGAAAAGGTGTTTAAATTTCAGGTCGTCCAGCACAAAACGATCCCCTTTGTCCTGCGACGGGTCATACACTTTTACCCCGAAATCGAAGCGGAGAATGAAGAATGATAGGTCGTAACGAATCCCGAAACCAGTGCCGACAGCGATCTCCCGCAGCAGCTTATCGGCTTTGAACTTCTGATCGTCGGCGGTTGCATTACTGCCCAGCCTCCACACGTTTCCCGCGTCGATGAACAATGCATAGTTGATGTCTCCGAAAAACTTGGCCAGGAAGCCCCGCCATTCGAGGTTGCCTTCGAGGAGAAATTCGCCGGGGGATTCGATCGACAAGTTGTTATAGGTAACAGGCTTGGCCGAACCCGGGCCGAGCCTCCTGGGCAACCAGGCGCGCACGCTGTTGGAACCGCCCGCGAAGAAGTACTTTTCATACGGTGGTACCTCATTATCGCCGTAGCTGTAAATGGCCCCCGAGTTCACCCGCGCGACAAGCGCCGATTTTCTTCCGACAGGCCAGTAGCGGCGGTAGTCGGCATTCCAGCGGACATATTTATAAAATTGAAGGCTATCACCAAATGCCTGCCTGATTACCTCCTGTTGCCGGGGCAGAAAATTCAATGTGGTGCCGCCTGATTCGAGTGCGAACCGGAAGTAATGCGCTTTCTTCTGGGGGCCTATCAGGGAATTGGTATTGTAAACAAAACTCGCATTGATATCTGAAACAAAAGAAGGTTTAAAGCTGTAAATCAGGTTGTTACCTTGCTTTGCCAGCTCAATCAACAGTGTGTCGAACCTGGAATTCAGGTTGGTCGTATTCAGGATGTTAAGATCGATCAGCGAAACATTGACGAGCGTAGTTCGGGTAGGCTGCCACGAGTAGTTAGTACTGATCTTTACATTGGTACGGGTATATTCCGGACGGTTGACATAGTTATAACCAAGACTCAACTGCGTCCGTGGGTTGCTATTGGCCGTTTGTTTTTTGAACAAGTTCTGAGGAGTAAGCAGTCGGGGAAATGTGAGCGAGGCGGTCACACCGATCTCTTCGCTTCGGTAAATCTCCCGGTTACCGACAAAATTCGGCACGAGCTCGATCCCGCCCCGGATGTTGGTCTCGAAGTTTTCCATCCCATTGAACACATTCCTGATCTTGTACGACAGATTGGCAAATGGCCCCGGCGTGCCCTGCAACTGGATTACATTCAATCCGAGATCGGTCGAAATCTGGTATTTGTCGAGCGGGATAGCTTTGAAATAACTATTGATACCCTTTCCTGTCGAATCCAACGTGTAGCTGTAATTCACGAAGCGGAACTGGTCGGTCAATGACAATTGCTGCTGGGTGTCACGTTCTTTTTTCTGGCTGTACCAGGTTTGCGGACGCAGCTGCATTTTGGTATCCAGGGCCTTGCGCGAGAACTTTTTATCGGAAAAAACGTACTTAATGCCTGCGTACATGCTGGTATCCTTCCGGAAAATAGAGTCGGGCACGCCCGACGGCGGAAGTACCTCAAAATTGACCGAACTAACCGAATAACGCCTGTTGGCCGGTGCCGGCATATCTACCCTGACGCGCACGTCCACCGATTTGAACAGACTGTCGGTGGGCCGGTTCGTGATCGTATCATTCACAATGTAGCTGACATTCTGCCGCGAGAAGCCCATATAACCCTCATTTCGAAGCAAAGTCTCGATCCGGATGCGTTCTTCCTCGAATGCGTCGCCGTCGTAGCGCTTGCGTGGTTGCAATGCGGCATTTTTTGAATCGGCTTCGATGAGGCTATCGGCCAACTTATCATTAATCTGGTAGTGAATGTTTCGGATCATCGTCGCCCGGTTTTCGGTGACGAGGTAGTTGACCCTAATCCTTTTGAAAATCGTATCGGGGTCAAAAGTTACTTTTGCATCGAAAAAGCCGTTGTTATACAGATACTTTTGCATTTTCTCTGCATTCTGCACTACGTCGGCCCGGCTGTAATACACCGGCGCTTCGCCCAGTACCCGCATCCAGAAGTTTCCCTGTGTAGCGCGAATCTGTGCTTTTTCCAGCTTTTTAGCATACCGGGTATTGATTCTTTCAAGCTTTCGGGGGGAATCTGCGTGTTCCTGGGATTCTTTCTGGTAATTTTGTGTCACCTCAATCACCTTACGCTGCTTTTCCTCGCGGTTGTAAAACAGCTCGCCAAAGCGGTAAAGGCCAACGTAAGGAAAGATGGGAAAACCGAGCAATCGTCGGTTTGGTTTTTGCGGAATCAATGCGTCCAGTTCCGAATCGCCTATTACGCGATTCCCCTTGATGGAAGAAACGCCCAGTAAATAGCCTTTGGAAGTGGGTTTGGGTGCGCAGGAAAACAGTCCCGTAAGAACCAGGAAAATCAACCAGCCGTATATCGTCCTACAATTAATATTCAATGTTGTCAAAAAATCGTATCAAGTATATTAACTCTCTCAAAATCAAGAAGTACCGGCAAGTTCACGAAGCCTTTCTAGTCGAAGGTGCCAAAAGTGTGCTGGAATTGTTTGATTCTGACTTTGAGATCGAGTTTGTACTGGTAACACAGGAATTTCAGCAAAAATACTCAAGTATTTTAACC
>CAMLNK010000691.1 GCA_946481035.1 uncultured Dyadobacter sp.
CCGCGCGGTGACTACTACCGGGCGGTCATCGCCACCCAGGCCGAGGGATTGAGCAAGCAAACCGGACTGAATATTACGGGCCTGCCGATTGTTCTTTCCGGCATGGCGTCGTCGTCAATAGGCATGGAGGAATTGCCTTATGCGAGGCTGCCTTTCGCGCTGGACGGCGCCCATTTGGGTATGAAACACTTTGCGGAGCAGCCCGATTTTCCGCATGAGATCACATTGATCTCGGGCGTGCGGAGCGATCACGATGTGATGCGCGGGGAGGAAACCCAGCTGATCGGGTTGGGTGCGGCGATGGACCTTTCGGGCCGCGACGCGATATTCATTTTCCCGGGCACGCATTCGAAGCATATGTTCGTTCGGGACGGCCGATTGATTGATTTCAAGACTTTTATGACCGGCGAAGTGTTCAATCTGATGGCCAACCAGAGCATTTTAAAAGACTCCATCGAACATTATCACCTGTCGGATTTCAACGAAGAAGCCGCAGCCGCTTTTCGCTCGGGCATACGCGAGTCGGGGACTGGTAATATTTTAAATGCATTATTTACAGTAAGAACCAACCAGCTTTTTGATTTATTAAATAAGCGGGAAAACGGAATGTTCCTGAGCGGTCTGCTGATCGGCCACGAAATCCGTGACCTGACGAAGGAAACGAGCGCGCACCTGGTGCTTTGCGGCGGCAATAACCTGTACCAGTTGTACAAAGCGGCGATCGAAGCTTTGGGACTGGCAGGCAGGGCGACTATCATTCCGTCGGAGATCGTCGACCGGGCAGCGACTACCGGGCACATCCGGATTTTTGAGAACCAACATTTAACATTGAATAAGACAAATTTATGAGTGAGCGTACATTTTCGTGGGAGTTGTTCAACAAGGCGCCGCTGGTCGGCATTATCCGTAACGTATCGCCGGAGGACGTCAAACGCATCCTTCCCATTTACCGCGAAGCCGGCCTGACCACCGTGGAAATCACTATGAACACACCCGGTGCGACGGATATGATCCGCTATGCGTTGGAAAACGAGCATTATGGCCTGAATATCGGAGCGGGTACGGTTTGTACCAAAGACGACCTGGATGCGGCGCTGGACGCGGGTGCGCAGTTCATTGTTACACCGGTTTTGAGTAAAAAGGTGGTTAAATCCTGTGTTAAAAAGGGCGTTCCCGTGTTTCCGGGCGCTTATACACCCACTGAAATTTTCAATGCATGGGGGCTCGGCGCATCGATGGTGAAGATCTATCCCGCCACGGCGTTGGGTCCCGGCTATATTAAGGACCTGAAAGCGCCGATGAACCAGCTGAAACTCCTGCCTACCGGCGGTGTAAGCCTCGAAAACATGGAAGCCTTCCTCAAAGCGGGCGCCAACGGGCTGGGCATCGGCGGGCAGTTATTTGACAAGAAGCTGATCCAGGACAAAAACTGGGACGGACTGAAAGCACATTTCCTTCAATTTGCACAAAAACTCGCTTAGCAAATGGGTAAAATCAGGAATTACCGCTGGATCATCGTGGTCCTGCTCTTTCTCGCCACGACCATTAATTACCTCGACAGGCAGATCATCGGTCTCCTGAAACCCATTCTGGAAAAAGAGTTCGTATGGACCGAAACCGATTTCGCGCGCATTGTCATGGCGTTTACTGCTGCCTACGCCGTTGGTTTGCTCGTTTTCGGCTGGTTGATCGATAAGATCGGTACCAAGGCCGGGTACTCGTTTACGATCATTTTTTGGAGTATCGCGGGGATGCTGCATGCGGTTGCGCGCAGTGCATTCGGGTTCGGGGTAGCGCGTGTGGGGTTGGGGTTGGGTGAGGCCGGTAATTATCCTGCGGCAGTTAAAACCGTCGCCGAATGGTTCCCGAAAAAGGAGCGTGCATTAGCGACCGGTCTTTTCAATGCCGGTACCAGCGTGGGCGTGGTGGTGGCATTGATACTCGTTCCCTGGATTTTGAGCCATTATGGCTGGCAGGAAGTGTTCTGGATCACTGGTGCGCTCGGTTTTGTGTGGCTGATTTTCTGGCTGATATTTTATGACATTCCTGTAAAACAAAAGCGCCTGGGTGCCGACGAACTGCAATACATTCTGAGCGGACAGGAACAGGACGAGAACGAAGCAGAAAAGCAGCCCGTCAAATGGATCAAGCTTTTTACTTTCCCGCAAACCTGGGCATATATTACCGGCAAGGGCCTCATTGATCCGATTTACTGGTTTTTCCTGTTCTGGCTGCCTTCCTATTTCGCCTCGACGTTCAACCTGGATCTTAAAAAGCCTAGTTTCGAGCTGATGCTCATTTATACCGCTACGACCGTCGGCAGCATTGGCGGTGGTTACCTGTCGTCCTGGCTTATCAAGCGGGGCTGGCCGACACTCAAAGCGCGCAAGACGGTGCTACTGGGCCTGGCATTTTGTGAATTATCTGTGATACTTATCCAGTTTTCCAGCGGCGTATGGATGGCCGTCGGGCTGATCAGTCTGGCTGTGGCCTTGCACCAGGCCTGGGCTACGAACGTATTCACCTTGCCGTCCGATCTTTTTCCAAAACAGGCCGTTAGCTCGGTGGTTGGCATCGGTGGGATGGCCGGAGCCGTGGGAGGCATTCTCTTTCCGATCCTGATCGGCAGCCTGCTCGACAGTTACAAGGCGGCCGGCAATATCCAGGCTGGCTACAACATCATTTTTACAATCTGCGGTTTTACTTATCTTGTGGCGTGGCTGATTATCCATTGGCTTACCAAAACACCCAAAGTGGTAGAACTCGAAGAATTGCAATGATCACTATCAAAAGAACCGACTCTGACGATCCCGATTTCAAAGGGCTGGTAAAGCTGCTCGACGCCGACCTTGCCGAACGCGACGGCGCCGAGCACGGTTTTTACGCCCAATTCAACAAAATCGACAAGATCCGCCACGCCGTGGTCTGCTGCGAAAATGGCCAGCCGATCGGTTGCGGTGCCATCAAGGCATTCAGCGACGAAGCCATGGAGGTAAAACGCATGTACGTTTCTCCCGACGGCCGAAAGAAAGGTATCGCCACCCGCGTGCTCGCTGAACTGGAAACCTGGGCCAATGAATTGGGTTATGCCAAATGTGTACTCGAAACCGGCAAACGCCAGCCGGAAGCTATTGCGCTTTACGAAAAGAACGGATACGCCCGGACGCCGAACTACGGGCAGTATGTGGGCGTGGAGAATAGCATTTGTTTTGCGAAGCTTTTGGGCGGTTAATTCCTAAATGCGTATCATGCTAACTCGATTTGCAGTTTGACATTTGCCTGCAAGGCACCGAAAACGCGAAGCAGGGTGTCGAGAGTAACATTTCCTGCATTGTTTTCAAGTCTCGAAATCTGTGATTTTTGAACTCCAATTAATTCACCCAAGGCTTCTTGTGTGATCTTCCTTTTCTTACGTGTTCGTTTAATGGCCGCTCCGACTAATTCCGTTTGCAAATCGTATTCATAACGATCGCGATCAGGGGTGCCAATTTTGCCGATGATCTCATCTTCCAGTTCATCAAGGGTGTATGTCTTCATGATTTCGAATTTTTGTCTTTGAAGTATTTATTTCTAAGGTTCTGAGCCCTGATTATTTCGGAATCCGGCACCTTACTTTGCTTTTTTACAAAGCCATGGGTGCTAATGTTCACTATAATTTTCGCAGCCGTTTTCTTATCCAGCGACTTTAAAAAGCTTTTTGCCGGATTCAGAAAGA
>CAMLNK010000692.1 GCA_946481035.1 uncultured Dyadobacter sp.
GGTGCGCCGCGATCGATATAATAAACAATGGGCTCTACGGCCTCGCTGGGCGCATTACCCGGGTTTTTCTTTTCCAAACGATGCCTGCGGATAAACCGCTTCACAATAGGTTCAGTCATGGGCGCCGAAAAATCCATGAAGCTGAACATCCCGAATGCCGACCGCGCATCGAAACGCCGGGGCTTGTAATTCCCGTCGGGCAGTTCCACGAACGACTGATGCATATTAATGGTTACCGCGCCCGGATCGGGTGCGAGGCTGCTGCCACCACCTCCAAACCGGTTCACATTCGGCGCCCCGCCGATAAATGTGACCATCGCCTCGAATTCGGTGTTTTTGGGGAAATTCTTCGTGTTTTCGAGGTAAACTACCGAGCGCGATTCGTCGAGCCGGTAGGTACCTCCCCCGCCCGACGGCTGCGCTACGCTCACGGGTCCGCTCACACGCCGCACGCCCAGCCGCGCGGCGATATTCTGGCTGTCGCGGATAATGAACGGCGTAAGGTCGATCAACAGCTTTTCCCCCTCCACGGCCACCGGCGCAAAGCCCCAGATCACCGATTTCGCAAATGCATTCTCCACTGCTTTTTGCTCGTCGGCATTCTGCGAAATGGCCCGGTAGTTGGTTACCGGCTCCACGAGCAGCACCTTCGGCCCGACTTTGATGAATTTGGCAAGTGCCGAAGATGCCTGCCCGCGTTCCGGACCACCATTGCCGACGCCCTCGGAAAGCGATGCAAAATAGAGAAACTCCTTGTCGAGCTTGTCCACTTCGAGCAGTACCTTCCCTGTTTTTTCATCATAATAAAAATTGAAGAAGCCTTCGTACTTCTTCATGCCCTGCGTGGCGGAGGCAATGCTCGTGGCCGGGACGGCGCCACGCTGGCCGGATGCACCGCCCTGGTTTTGCGCAAAACTGAGGGTACCGGCTGCCAACAGAACAGCCAATGCATAGAATCTCACCTTCATAGGATTCGGGTTATGGATGAATGATCTAAATACTACTTCACCTGCTCCGCTTGAAGCAGGAACACTTCCGACCGGTAATCACCGCTCTTGTTCAGCATCAGCTTACCCCTGATTTTCACAGGCTTATCGGTATACCCGAGCTCCTTCACCATTTTGACCTCCACCATCGACGGAATATCCCCCTGCCCGCAATAGGGACATTGGTCCATCGGCACCACGGCGAGCATAAATTCCCTGTGGTTCAGGTCGGCATTGATCGGGATCATGTAGCCGGGCAATTCGACGGCCTTGTTCTGCAACGCTTCCAGCCGGGCCGGAAACGCGGGGACCATCTTAAAATCGGCGTTCTTCTTGTAGGTACGCTGTGCGATGAGCTTCCAGGTGTTGTTCATCAGCGGGATGTGCGCCGGCGGCTGGGCCATACCGGCGTATCCCGACAGCAAGAGAATCAACAACAGCCATTTTTTTGTAAAAATCATTTCAAATTTTCGACATGGTTTGAGAAATATCGGTCCGGTAGGCCCGTAATGCAGGCAGCAATGCCGCCACTAACCCGATGAGCAGCCCGGCACCGAGCAGCCAGCCTTCTTCTGGCAAAAACATGAGCGCATCCAGCCGTGCCTGCGGCGAACCTTGCCAGTAACCGATGCATTGCAATGCGCCATGCCCGAGCAACATCCCCGCCAGCGACCCGAATGTGGTGAGCAATGCTCCTTCCAGCAGGATTATAGCAAAAACAGCCTCGCGTGACGCGCCCATTACGCGCATCACCGCGAGGTCGTACACGCGCTCGCGCAGGGAGTTATAGAGGCTCACAAACACGCTTACGCCGGCCAGCAGCATCAATGCCACCGCAAACCAGCGTACCGCGTCCACACCCACGCCGATCAACGCGAACAGCCGCGCGCTTTCCTTCGCGGGGGAGGCCGCCTGCATGGCCGTCGAACGATCGATCAGCGCCGGCAATGCCACCATCGCCATTCTCGACCGGTATTGCACGAGCATGGAAGTGATTTCGCGTTTCCCATCGGCACCGTGCATTTTCCAGATACTTTCCAGACTTGTGAGCACCAGGTTATCCGTTACATTGTCTTTCTTTTTTAAAACTCCGGTAACAACATAAGGATGGTCTTCATGAACGTCCTCGTCCGACGAAAGCCCGTGCGAGCCGTAAATGCGGTCGCCCACTTTCAATTTCCGGGCCCGGGCGGCCTCCGCGCCGATAACGACTTCAAATTCTTTGGTCCAGAAATGCCCCGCAACCAATTCCAGGCCGCGCAGGCTCACATAACCCGTATCGGTTCCTACGATCCGAAAACCCGCATAGTTATCCCCCAACGCAAGCGGAACCGCCTTTTTGACCATCGGATTCAGCGCCAGCGACCACGCATCTTCCCCGCTGATATTGCCGGTGGGAAAATCAATGAAGTAAATGCTGCTCAGGATCAGCTGCAACGGACTACCCTTCGCCCCGACCACCAGGTCCACACCTCTCGCATTGTCGCGCAGCCGCTCGCCTACCTGCCGCATCCCCAGCAGGAGCATCGCCAGCATACCCGTACCGAATGCGATCAGCAACACATTCAATGCGAGTGTGAGCGGGTTGGCTTTAAGATTTTTCCAACTGATCTGAAATGCGTTCATGGGAAAGTTCAAACATAAAATCCTTGAAAAAAGCGTCCTTAACCCGTTCGTCGTGCGTGGAAATGACCAATGTAGAGCCTTGCGAGCCAGCCAATTCCGACAACAAGCGAGTTACCGCCTCGGCATTGCGGTTATCGAGACTGCTCGTAGGCTCGTCGGCCAGCAACAACTCAGGCCGGTTCACGAGCGCCCGCGCAATGCCCACGCGCTGCGCCTGTCCCTGGCTGAGCTCCTGCGGATAGCTGCGTTTTTTGTGGCCCAGATCCAGTGCATCCAGCACTTCCCTGATCCGCAACACATCCTTCCCTACTCCCGCGAAACTTTGCGCCAAAAGCAGATTTTCTTCCACGGTCATGCCGCGGATCAAATGCGGCTGCTGAAAGACGATGCCGATATGTCTACCGCGGAACTGGTCGAGCTGCCGGGCTGGAAGCGCGTACATATCTGTCGCATTTACGATTACCTTTCCTCTTAATGGTTTCAACAAACCACCCAGCATATGCAGCAGCGTTGTCTTCCCGCTGCCTGACTCACCGAGCAGCAGCCATTGCTCGCCTTTACCGACGTTCCAGTCAGGGAAGTGGAGCCTGGTGCCATTGGCGAAGGTTTTGACTAAGCAGGATGTTTGCAGCATGGAGTTTTGGTCAAGTATTGTCGGGCGTGGTCAGGTTTGGTCATGCGTGGTCATTTGTGGTCAAGTATTGTCAGGTTTTGCCGCGCGTGGTCATTTATTCAGAGGCGCCCGCTACTTCCCGGTACCGCCCGCTTCCCTTACCGTCGGATACTTGATCCCCAACTGCTCCAAATACGTCGCGTACTTCGCCGGGTCGTAATAGTATTTCTTCATTTCCGGGCGGAATTCGGTCATGATTTTTTCGTTGAGTTGGATCGCGGGCTTGTCGGTGGCGGAAATGAGGGCTTTGTATTTCACATCCTTGGTCTGGACATTATTGAAATAATCCCAGGCATAACGAAGTACTTCGGGCTTCACGAGCAGGTCCAGCAACGTCATTGCCTCCACTTTGGCGCCCGCAGTTACGCCTTTGTGCGCGATAGGCGTCGCCATAGCAATCGCATTCGCCCAATGGTGGCCCGGCAGG
>CAMLNK010000693.1 GCA_946481035.1 uncultured Dyadobacter sp.
GCTACCCCTCTGATGAGTTTGAAGGACGGCCGGTCATCGGCATTTGTAATACATTTTCGGAGCTGACACCCTGCAACGGGCATTTCCGCGAGCTGGCCGAGTCGGTGAAGCGCGGGGTGTGGGAAGCGGGCGGCTTTCCGCTCGAATTCCCGGTAATGTCGCTGGGCGAAACGCTCATTAAGCCCACGGCGATGCTCTACCGCAACCTGGCGAGTATGGATGTGGAAGAATCCATCCGCGCCAACCCGATCGACGGCGTGGTACTGCTTTGCGGCTGCGATAAAACGACACCTTCGCTCGTGATGGGCGCGGCCAGCGTGAATATTCCCACGATCGTGGTCTCCGGCGGACCCATGCTCACTGGCCGCTACCGTGGCAAAACGATCGGTACCAGCGATGTGTGGCGTTTCAGCGAGCTGCATCGCAAGGGAGAACTCACGCAGGAAGAACTCTACACTGCCGAAGCCTGCATGTGCCGCTCCGACGGCCACTGCGCGGTAATGGGCACAGCGTCTACGATGGCCTGTATGGTGGAATCGCTCGGATTGACATTGCCTGAGAATGCGGCTATTCCGGCAGCGGATTCGCGGCGGAAGGTGCTGGCGCATTTGTCGGGCCGGCGCATTGTGGATATGGTGAAGGAAGATCTGCGCCTATCGCAAATTCTAACCCGTGAAGCATTCGAGAATGCGATCATGATCAATGCGGCGATCGGCGGCTCTACCAACTTTGTGATCCACTTGCTGGCTATTGCAGGCCGCATTGGGGTCGATTTACATTTGGATGATTTCAATGATCTCTGTAAAAAAGTACCGCTGCTACTCAATTTGCAGCCGTCGGGCGGGTATTTTATGGAAGACTTCTATTACGCGGGAGGTTTGCCGGTGGTAATTAAAGAGCTGAGCAGCATTTTGCACCAGTCGGTGATCACTGCCAATGGTAAAACAATGGCCGAAAACTCGGCAAGCGCGGAATGCTTCAACCCGGAAGTGATCGGCACCATGGACGAACCGATTAAGGACCTCACCGGCCTCGCGGTCGTGCGCGGGAACCTGTGCGAGAATGGCGCGGTGATCAAGCCATCGGCTTCGCTGAAACCGGAACTGATGCAGCACCGGGGTAAGGCGATTGTGTTCGAAGATATTGATAATTATAAGCTCCGTCTCGACGATCCGGACCTCGATGTGGATGAAAACAGCATATTGGTATTGAAAAATGTAGGCCCGAAAGGCTACCCCGGCATGCCGGAGGTGGGCAATATGTCGTTACCTAAAAAGCTGCTCGCGCAGGGCGTGATCGACATGGTACGCATTTCCGACGGCCGCATGAGCGGTACCGGTTTTGGAACGGTTGTTTTGCACGTGTCGCCCGAAGCAGCCGTGGGCGGGAACCTCGCATTGGTGCAGGATGGCGATTATATTGAACTGGATGTGGAGAACAGAAAGCTGCATTTGGAAGTGTCGGAAGAAGAACTGGCACGCCGCCGGGCGCTCTGGAAACCACTTGACCTGGGCTACAACCGCGGTTACGTAAACCTGCACATTGCCCACGTAACACAGGCGCACGAAGGCGCCGACCTCGACTTCCTCAAAGGCGGTTCGGGCGATAAAGTAACGAGAGATTCGCATTAACGGGCTGGTAATGTGTCGTCCCGCCGGACCGGCGATTCGGCGCATTACCACCTCCCAAATCAGAATTACAATGAGTAGTCAACTTTTTGATAACCATGTCGCCATCGTCACCGGTGCCGGGCAGGGAATCGGTTTCGAAATCGCGAAGCAGCTGGCCTGCCAGGGCGCCGGGGTTATCCTGAACGATACCAACAAAGCGCTGGCCGCCGAGGCAGCCAAAAAAATCCGTAACAAGGAAGGTGAATGCGTAGCCTTCGCCGGCGATGCCTCCCAGCCGGAAGTGATCGATGCGATGGTGGACGAAGCGGTGAAATGCTTCGGTAAACTCACATTGACCGTCTGCAATGCGGGTATTACGCTTTTTGGTGATTTCTTCGAATACCCGGCAGAGAACCTGCGGAAAGTATTGGAAGTGAATCTCATGGGCTCCTTCCTGCTCACGCAGGCGGCCGCTAAACAAATGCGAAAGCAAAAATCGGGCGGAAGAATATTGCTCATGTCGTCGGTGGTAGGCCATCAGGCGCACCAGTTCCTCGGGGCTTATGCGATGACCAAGGCCGGATTGGAAATGCTTGCCAAAAACCTCGTAATCGAGCTTTCCCCGCATGGTATTACCATTAATACGGTCGCGCCGGGTGCTACGCTTACTGAACGGACATTGGCGGAAGATCCTACTTATCCCAAAACCTGGTCGGCGATTACGCCTATGGGCAGGCCCGCCATTTGTGAAGACATTGCCAATGCTGCATTGTTTCTGCTCTCGCCGCATTCGGGGCACATTACGGGGCAAAGCCTGATCGTCGACGGCGGCTGGACGTCCGTTAGCCCCCTGCCGGATTTGAGTAATATGAACGTGAAATAGCCCCCTTTATTCCCCCGAAAACAGCTGCGCTTCCAGGTCATCGATGCTTCCATCTTTTGAAAAGAACAGCTCGCGTGGCTTGGCGGCGGTGCTTGGGTTGACGGTCATGAAGCTGCGGTACTGATCGTCGGTGATGATTTTCAACGTCAATGCGCGTTTCAGCACCATCGGGAATGGCACCTTGAAGAAGTTGGCGATATCCGATGCCAGGAAATCCGGAATTTTGGAAATATCATTCCTGAAAAAACTCTCTACATCATCAAACGGCAGCAATGCCTCAAAAATAAGCTGCTCCGACCGTGCCGCCAGCGATGCCGTGTTGGCATAAATCGTATGCAGGCCCAGCGAAACAGTGAGCAAGTGAATATGGTAATTGCGCTCGTTGACATCCGAAGCGGCATTCACAAAAACCCAGCCTTTTTGATGGTAAATAGCTGAAAACCCTTTGAAATTCGGGTCTACATTATGCAGTTGCGCGATTTTGATACCATCAGGGTACGGCAGCTTGTGCCCAATCTGATGTACAATATCCTGCGCATAGGAAATGTCGGCCACCTCACCTGCCGGTTCGATCATCCAGTCGCCATTCACCAAACCTTCGAAAAGATGATCCGCGATCCGCTGGCTTTCCACCTGTCCCAAATGCAGGACAATGCGGTTACCGCGGACGGAGTAATCAAGGAGGAGCTGGTTTTTGGGCTGTTTGCGGGCCATATCGAGGTAGTTGTTGAGGTGTTAACTTTCAAAGATACGTCCTTCCAATTTCCGCCGCAACAGCCGACAGGTAATATTATCGCCACTCCAACGTATTGAGCAGTTGCAACATATCAGCCTGTAAATAATCAATTACCGGTGCTAGTGAATCATTTTTAGTAGCTGTTGGAAAATAAATAGCCCCCCTCAAAAAGTGCCCGGTGCTATCCGTCGTGTAAAACTGGTAGGGGCTCGGCACATCGCCTTCAATTTTGAAAAGCAGCGCCGTACGTCCTGTTTTGCCCAAAACCCGCTGTTCCTGGATCGACGACGCCCGAATCTGGTGCTTGCTGGCGAGCTTGTAACTGTCGTCGATGAATGCTTTCAGCAATGCAGGGTTGTTGTTGAGCGGTTTGTAGGTAATCTGGATATTGGCTTTAAACTGAGGATAACTGATAAAAATCCAGTCCTTCCCGGCCGTTCTGAACGTATCCGGCTCCACTACCGCGTATTTGGAATATTCAA
>CAMLNK010000694.1 GCA_946481035.1 uncultured Dyadobacter sp.
ATATGGCCGAGATCGCATTCATATCCCTCGCTATCATCGCTTTTTCGGGGGTAGGAGGCTTTTGCTTCCAGGCGTTCGACTTCTGGGCACACAATTCGAAATACTACACATTGTATAACCAGTCGTGGCCGGTTACGTTCAAGGAGAACGGTCGCTACGCTTGTCATTACTTCGGCTTTTTCCTCGTTCCGGCATTGATTTCGAAAGGGTTAGGGGAGCCCTCGGGCATTGCATTGTACCTGTGGGCGTCGATCGGCCTTTTTATAGGCATTTGCTGGATCTTTATTTTTACCCAAAGGAGTTATCTGTCGCTCATATTCTTCCTTTCGTTAGGCGGTATCGGCCACGTTACGAAAGTGCTTTTTCTGCGAGCAATAGGCCTCAATTACCACGTGCCGCCATTTTTTACGGAAATATGGCCCGTACTCTATCAAACGCAATGGGCGCCTAACCAGCTCATCCCGATCATCATCGTCTCCTGCATTCTTTTTAATGATTATGTGTATGCCAAAAAGCCGGAAAAGAGCTTTCTGGCGGTAATTTCTATTTTCATCTGGGGGATTTTCCCGTCGATCGTCTTCGTGATCATCTTCGGGATGCTGATTATCCTGCGATACTGCAAAGAGCCCAAATACTTCCTCAAACCCAGGCCGATGCTGGATCTGTTCCTGCCCGGTCTGCTGTTCATCCCCACGTTCTTCTTCTTCTTGCAAGGGAAAAATTCGGTTGTGTCCGGCTTTATCTGGCAGTTCAACCCGCTGAATGAGATCGCCTTCCACTACTTCTTCGGGGTAGTGATAGACCTTGCGGTGCTTTACGGGATTGTGCTGATATTGAAACTACACAAAAGCCAGTATGCCCATGTGATCCATGGCCTGTTCCTGCTCCTGATAGCCATTTCACTGTTCCGGATGGGCAAATGGAACGACTGGTTCCTGCGCGGAAGCACGCCGGTGCTCACGCTGCTGTCGCTTTTCGTTTTGCACCGTTTTGCCGAATGGGTCAAAGAGCATCCCGGCTGGTACAAAATGCGTATCGCATACCCGATCGTTATATTCCTCGTGTTGGGCCTGGTCGTACCCATTTCGCACATCAAGCGCGCCCTGACCGAAAATGTAGTTACCAACTCGCTGTTCCCCAACAAGGTGAAATTTACGCCCTATCCTTACAATCAATATGAGGATTTTTACCAATTAGGGAAAGCGGTCTACTCCCAACAAGAGGCAGACCAGTTTCTTGGCCAGAAAGGGTCATTTTACGAGCGGTATCTGGCACGGTAGGGGCCTTCGGCCCGACCACCGACCATGGACCGCCGACCGCCGTTTACATTAAAACACCGGGGTAAAACGCCTGAATATTCCTGGCAATCCCTGACTATCCATGACAACCCCTGACAATTGAAATCCAACGCGATCGGCGGTCGGTCGTCGGCGGTCCATGGTCGGGTCGCAGGCCCTCACCCCACGCTTCTCGCATATCCGGGTGCGACGCGGTTCCGCGACGCCTGCTCGTACGCATACGCGATACGTATCAGCTCCGGTTCCTGGTAGGCTTTGGCAAGAAACGAAATACCGACCGGAAGGCCGCTGAGCATGCCCATAGGCAAAGTAATGGAAGGGAAACCCGATAATGCGGCGGGGCCGTAGGAGCCGTAGCCGGTCCAGAAGTCGCCATTGATGAGGTCGGTGCACCAGGCGGCGCCGGTGGATGGGCCGCATAATGCATCCAGGTTGTGTTTGTCGAGAAGCTCGTTCAGTGCATTGGCCACACCGTTAATTTTTTCGAGTGCGTCCTTGTATTCTTTGGTTTCCAAATCGCCTTTGGCTTGCGACGATTCGAACAGCTCCTGGCCGAAATAGGGCATCACTTTCGCCTTGTTGGCTATATTAAATGCAATAAGGCCTTCGAGCGATTTGATTTTCGCATTCGATCCGGCCAAATAGCGGTTGATGCCGTCCTTGAATTCATATTGGAGCACCAGCGATTCCGAGCCGGGCAACTTCTGCACTTTCATATATTCAACTTCGACGATTTCAGCTCCTGCGGCTTTGAGCTGCTCTAATGCCTTGCTCAGCAGCGGATCAATGCCTTCATGCATTTTCAGCATGCTTTTTTCCACGCCGATGCGCTTTCCTTTCAGCCCGTTGGGATCAAGAAATACGCTATAATCGGCAGGCAGCGGTTGGCGGGGCCGATGCTGCGTGACGTCGGTAGCGTCCTGGCCGGCCATCGCGCCAAGCAATGCAGCCGCGTCGGCGACGGTGCGGCCAAACGGGCCGGCGGTGTCCTGTGTTTTTGAAATAGGGATTACGCCGCTCCGGCTCACCAGGCCCACGGTCGGTTTGATGCCCACAACGCCGTTCATGGATGCGGGGCATGCAATGGAGCCATTCGTTTCGGTGCCGACGGCCACTGCGCAGAGGTTAGCAGCCACCGCCACGGCTGAGCCGGAACTCGATCCGCAGGGGGAACGGTCGAGCACATACGGATTCCGGGTTTGCCCGCCACGGCTGCTCCACCCGCTCGACGACCGCGTCGACCGGAAATTGGCCCACTCGCTGAGATTGGTTTTGCCGAGTATCACCGCACCCGCTTCGCGTAGACGCGCCACAAGGAATGCATCATTCGAAGCCACATTATCGAGCAGCGCCAATGATCCTGCGGTGGTTTTCATATGATCGGCGGTATCGATATTGTCTTTAAGAAGCACCGGGATGCCGTGCAGCGGTCCGCGGACTTTACCCGATTTCCGTTCCTGATCGAGCGCGGCCGCAATGCGAAGCGCATCGGGGTTCACCTCAATCACCGAAGCGAGTTTCGGCCCGGTTTTGTCTGTCCGGGCGATGGCGTCGAGGTAATAGCGGATGAGGGCCAGGGAAGTCAGCCGGCCGGAGCGCATGCGTTTCTGCATTTCGGCGACAGTCATTTCCGCATATTCGCCGGGGACGGCAGCGCGGGCCGGCCGGGCGAAGGCGGGCATTATGGTAAACAATCCTGCTGCCGAGCCAAGCCGGATGAAGCTTCTTCTTTTCATACGAGTGAATAGTCAGGTTCTGTTTACCTGCAATATAGACACTCGCGCCGCTGTTTTTACTTATCGTGAGGCGTATTCGTGAGATTTTTCCAGATCCACATGATCAGCAGCACCGGCGACATGATAATGGTCGTGAGCACGGTGGCGGTACCGAGTATTACGGCGAAAATAATTCTGAAAAAGGCCGTAAAGAAATTGTTCATGGATCGAAGGAGGCGTGTGAATGTGAAATAATTTTACCGTTGGTTACAGATCGGGGAAAATGGTTCTAGGCTTTGTAGAATTGATGCTACTGATTACCTTGCTAGCTGTCGCCGAATGTCTGTAAATCATCAAATTAGATCCTAAAATAAGTATATTTGTTGGACTGGCACGGTTATTTTTTTGTAACTTTATCAATGAAAATAATGGTAAAATAATTGCAATAGCATGAACTTCTTAGCAAGTGTGGTTGGATATTCCGGGAAGTTATTTTTTGCAACTATTATGTTTTTCGCAATGATTATTTCGACTGTTGTTTCCCTGCCATTTATAGGTGCAGGTATGATTAAAGATGCTATTAATGCACATCATCATCACGCTGAGGAAAGCAATCTGATAGACGAGTATAGCGAATATTGATATATAACTACCGGAAGCGAAAGGGGTATGGACGGGAGGTCCGT
>CAMLNK010000695.1 GCA_946481035.1 uncultured Dyadobacter sp.
CTCGCCCGCATCGGCCCCGAACTCGCTCTCTTTCGACCAGCTTTTGAGGTCGGGCGAGGAGTAGAAGGTAATGCGGTCTTTGGTGGCGAGCGTCATTACCCATTTTTTCTGCGGCTCATACCAGCGCACTTTCGGATCGCGGAAATCGGTAATGCCGGGGTTGGGAAGTACCGGGTTGCCGCTGTATTTGGTCCAGGAAACACCGTCGTCGAGGCTGTATGCAATGCTCTGGTACTCGTGGCGGCCGGTATTCTGCTTTTCCAAAACAGGGTTATGGTGGGTAAAAATGGCCACCAACGGCGTTTTGCCATCCTTTCCGAAGCCGGAGGTATTGTTCACATCGGCTACGGCGCTGCCTGAGAAAATGTAGCCAAGGCTGTCGGGATAGAGCGCAATGGGCTGTTCCTTCCAATGCACCATATCCTTGCTGGTGGCGTGTCCCCAGTGCATCGGTCCCCAAATTTTCGCCCCGGGATAGTATTGGTAGAACAAATGGTAGGTACCGTTATGGAACACCATCCCGTTCGGGTCGTTCATCCAGTGCGCTTTCGGAGAGAAATGGAACTGGGGACGGTACTTTTCGGGGGTGTCCTGGGCGTTTGCGAATTGCGCGAATAGCAGTGTTGCGAGTAGTGAGATTTTTTTCATCTTTTTTTATGAATGCCACGAAGGCACGAAGGAGCACGAAATGGCTTCGTGTTTTTTTCGTGTCTTCGTGGCTATTAAATTTTAGTAACCCGGATTCTGAACATAAAGCCCCTTCGTAAAGCTGATCTCCCGCTGCGGAATGGGCAGGTATTCATCCCTTCCGGCAGTGAATTTCGCCGTCGCGAGGAATGGCCTTCTTACTTTCTCCTTTTCAAGATAAGCATTCAGTGTTTGCTCGGCAATGCCCCAGCGCACGAGGTCGAAGAAACGCGGGCTTTCCGTCGCGAATTCCAGCCTTCTTTCCCAGCGGAGCGCTTTTCTTGCAAAATCCTGCGTCCATCCGGAAGCGCTGTATTCCTTGATATTATACTTCGAAGGCAGGGTGCCGTCTGTTTTTTTCAACCGGCCGGTACTCGCCGCGGCACGTTTGCGGATCTGGTTGATGAGCGGCAATGCCAATGCTTGCTGCCCAAGCTCAATATATGCTTCCGCCTGCATGAGCAAAACATCGTCGTAGCGGATAATGTCGATATTCTTGGAGCTGCCGATAAATGGTCCTTCTTTATGGTACGACGCACTCGTTGCAAGCTGCTGCTCCTTCATGCTATGGAAGAAACCATACACACCCGGGTCGCGCACCCAGCTGTTGCTGAACGGCTTGGTGGCGTCGTATTTATAAGGGTGGCCGTCGATACCGATGGTGTGGTCCACGCGCGGGTCCACGGTTTCGGTCTTGAAATCGATGTTTTTGTCATTAAATGTTTCAAAAAGCGGCAGCCCGTTCGCATCGGTGCGGTAGGCGTTGGCGAGGTTCTGGCTTGGCTGGTGGAAGCCGCAGCAGCCATATTGCGGTGCGCCGTGCGGGTAGTTGAGGCCGGTCACGTAGCTGAGGCGGCCCACGGCAGTACCGTCGTTGATCGAGTATTGGATCGCGAAAATGGATTCGGGGCCGTTTTCGGTTTCGGCAATGAAGTTCTCGGCGAAATCGGGTTGCAGGCTGTACTGGCCCGAGGCGATCACTTGCTGGGTGAGGGTTACCACTTCCTGCAAACGGTTTTTGTTGATAGCCGTCACCTTATGGTTCGCATCCTGCTCATAGGCCTGGAAAAGGCGCAATTTGGCGAGGTAGGCAGCTGCCGAAAGCTTGTTGGCCCGACCGATCTGCGCCTGTTTCTGGGGCAGGTTGTCGACGGCAAACTGGAAATCCTCTCCGATTTTGTTCCAAAGCTCGTCGTTGTTGTACCGCACGTTCGACTCTTTGAGAATGTCGTCGCTCGACAGCTTTTCATCGATGTAAGGCACATTTTTGAACAACATTTTGAGCATAAAATGGGAGTGGCCCCGCAGGAAACGCATTTCGGCGATGCGGGTGGTGCGAAGCGGGAATTCCGCGTCGGTCAACGTATTGAGGCTTTTGAGGGCCGCATTGGCGCGCGAAATAGCTTTGTAAAAGTTCTCCCAGGTAAACGGGTGCATGATACCCAGATCGGGGCGGGTGAGGTTGTAATGCTCGTAAAAATCCACTTCCGCCACGTCGGATACGCCGCCGCCTCCTTTGTAGGCATCATCCGAGCGCACGCTGCCGTACACCCACATGCTCGTCATGGGGCCGATCATGTCGTCGTTGCCGATGCCTGCATAGGCCGCCGTCACGAGCGATTCCGCCGCGGAGGCCGATTGGATGTTGTCCGACGACAGCAGCCCTTGCGGCTGGTAGTCTAGGAAATCGTTACAGGAGGTGGTGATCAGCAACGTGCCGCTGGCGATCAGACCGAATATATATTTGCTTTTCATAAACAATGCGGTTTCAGGATTAGAAAGAAATGTTCAAACCAAATGTGAATGTCCTCGGAATGGGGATGGCGTTAATATCCGTCCGCTCGGGATCGGGGCCGCTGAATTGCTTCGATTTGATCAGGAACAGGTTTTCGGCCATCAGGTACATCCGGACGCGTTGCAGTTTGATTTTCTGGATCAGGTCCGAGTGGAGTGCGTAACCCAGCTGGATGTTGCGCAGTTTGAAATAGGACGTATTCACATTGAAATAATCCGAAGAACGCGTCTCGTTGTTGGCGTCGGAAAGCGACAATGCAGGGATTTTGGAACCGGTATTCGTCGGCGACCAGGCATCGAACACGCCCGGGCCCACGTTCTCGCGGCCGCGGATGAAGTTGTTATAGAAAGTATAAATATCGAAACCTTTGCGGCCCGCAATGCCCGAGCCGAAGATCGAGAAGTCGAACGACTTGTAGAACGCCTCCACTTTCAGGTTGTATTCAAATGCAGGCAACGTGGTGCCGAAAAACACGCGGTCGAGGTCGTCGATGCGGTTATCGCCGTTGGTATCCACGTAGCGGATGCGGCCCGGGCCTGCGCCCACCTGTGCGGGAGCAGCGTCCACTTCGGCCTGGTTCTGGAAGAGGCCATTGGTTTTATAACCAAACAAATCGAACTGCGAATGGCCCAGGATGGTCTGGATCGCATTACCCGGATAGGCGGCGCGCACTTCTTCGGGCAGCTCGGTGATCTTGTCGCGGAAGCGGCTCACGCCCGCCATTACATTGTAGGTAAAGTCGCCTTTCGGACGGGCATAATAGCCGGCAGAAAACTCGAAACCTCTATTGGACTTCGCCGCTCCATTCAATACGCGCAGCTGACCTTCGCCCACTGCCGATGCTACCGGCGGGGTAATGAGGATATCGCTGGTTTTACGGGTAAAATAATCGAACGAGCCCTGGATCATGCCGTCGAACAGCCCGAAATCGAGCCCGAAGTTGGCTTCGTCGGTCGTCTCCCATTTCAAATTAGGGTTAGCGCCCTGGATCGACACGAAGCCGGAAGGCAAATTGCCCGTGTTGGCGCCGTTGAGGTCATAGGCCGTGCCAATGTTGTAGAACTGGTCGAAAAAGCCGTTATGGCCGTTCGGGAACTGCGACTGCCGCGCGCCGTAACGCGTATCGTACAATCCAAAGCGGGCGAGGTCACCGATCTCCTGGTTACCAACCCTGCCGACCCCGGCCCGCAGTTTCAGATTGCT
>CAMLNK010000696.1 GCA_946481035.1 uncultured Dyadobacter sp.
TTCTGCCTTAAACATTTCCTGGTTAGCAGGTTCGGCGCCTTGCTCAAACGGGCGGATGATCAGAATGTCCTCAATCGGCTCTTGTATGATTTCTAGTTGCATTCCTGGATTTCGGTTAAATAAAAAAAGCAAAGACAATATATGCCTTTGCTTTCAAAAATTGGGTCTTAAACACTGCTAATCCAATCCACCGCGGCGTGTGGGCTTGCGTGGCTCGGGCCATGCGCCGGGTACACCTTTGGCGTCGATGGGCAAAATACTCTTGTCGCGGGAAGTTTTGGCTGGGTCCTCGCTGGCCTGGTAAGCCAAAATGGCCGCCAGGATCGCATTGCTACGCACGTCGTCGAACACGATTTTGTCGTAAGTATCGCGATTGGTGTGCCAGGTATAGGTGCCATACGACCAGTTCAATGAGCTCAGCGAAAACGCCGGCGCGCCAGCCGCTACGAACGAGGCGAAATCGGAGCCGCCGGTTCCGGGAGCGCCGGGGAATTTGGTTTCAATCGGCGTGCGGATCGCGTCGGGGACTTTGGAAAGCCAGCGGCTAAGGTATTCATAGGCATTCAAAAAGCCCTGACCGGAGAGGTTAACGACCCTGCCGGTACCATTGTCCTGGTTAAATACGGCCTGAATATTCTGTACAATCTCCGGATGATCTTCCACAAATGCGCGGGAACCGTTCAGGCCCTGCTCCTCGCTCCCCCAATGGCCTACCAGGATCGTCCGTTTCGGATTGGGATACACTTTTTTCAAAATCCGCATCGCCTCCATCATCACCAGCGTGCCGGTACCATTGTCGGTGGCGCCGCTTCCGCCATCCCACGAGTCGAAATGCGCCGACAGGATCACATATTCATTCGGTTTCTCGGTGCCTTTGATTTCCCCTACCGTATTGAAAGTCTGGCTCACGCCGGTTTCTTTTGCATCCGCACGCACGCTGATTTTCGGCGTGTGGCCCGATTCCGCCAGGCGGTAAAGCAAGCCGTAATCTTCAAGCGAAATATCAACCGTCGGGATGGTTTTGGTGTAAGCCCCGAAAATTTTATTAGCCCCAAAACCCTTTGACCAGTAAGACATTACCACACCAGCCGCACCCGCCTTCTCCAATGCAAGCGGCAGTGTACGGGAGCTGTAACCCGTCTTTTTCAAACGATTAGTCCAAGCTTCGGTCTGTGCATCCCGGTCCTTCTTCATTTTTTCAAATGAGTCTTTCGTAGCGAATTCCTGCCAGTTATTATCAGGCCGGCCGGTGGGCTGGTTCATGCTGATGAGGACAAACTTGCCTTTCGCCGACGGCAGCCATTTCTGAAACGCCAGCGAATCGGCCACATCCGGCAGGATCACCACGTCGCCGGTAACCGTTTTACCGTTCGTTCCAGGACTCCACGCGAGCTGCATTCCTTCGAGCGATTTCACGCGCGGCGCTATCATGTCAATATGCGACACGCCGCGTTCCCAGCCGCGCCATTCGCCCCATTTTTCGTTTTTTGCAGTGATATTCCAGCCTTTGTATTTGGCGACCGCCCACTCGTGCGCCTGCTGCATCTGCGGCGATCCCACGAGTCTTGGGCCGATCACGTCCATTAGTTCATGGCCGAGTTTTTCGAGTTGAGAATTTTCAGTGGCCTCCTTCACGATGTTTTCAACCACAGGGTCTTTCCTGACCGGGTCCTTGGTTTGCGCGAAAATGAAGGTGGTCTGGCTCGAAAGACAAAGGGTTAGGAGCAAATAGATTTTTTTCATGTAATTGGTGGTTTAAGAAGTATCCATTTCGAATGTAGGAAATAGCGGTGAGGCTTTGCGCACGCTCTTCAAAAATTCTAAATCGATATTTTAATTGTATTATTCGGTTGTCGCACAGGCGCTGGCGCTGGCTCACAGGTACGTATGTTGAACAGGATCATTGCATTTGTATTTTTTGCAAACTACTTCGTCGGCTTGCTGGCGGTGGCGCTGTCCGTGGAAACCGCCTTTCAGCTGAACCTTCCGCTCAATTCACCGGCGTACTACCTGCTGCTATTCTGCACAACCGTTTTCTACTACACGATCGCCTATTCGGGTCCTGTTGCGCCGAAAATCTCGGCCAATCCACGCACGGAATGGTACCGGCTGCACTATCGGTTCGTGCGCGTGAGCCAGGTCGTACTGTTCAGTATTTGTGCGCTGCTAGGAACCTGGTATCTGGTTGAAAACTTTCGTGCAGTGCTGCATTTGCCGCTTTATTACTGGCTGATCCTTTCGATAGTGCCGCTTGCCGCGGTTTTATATTATGGGCTGCTCCCGAAATCGATCATTTCGTTCAATCTCCGGCGGACGGGCTGGCTGAAAGCATTTGTGATAGGCTTCGTGTGGGCAGGGTGTGTGAATATCTTCCCGGTGGCGGCGCTACGGCTCGAACAAGGCGTTACCGTCGCCGAGCCGTTGCTGATGCTGTGGCTTTTTACCAAAAACTGGATGTTTTGCACGGTCAACGCCATTATGTTCGATATGAAGGACTATGAGGACGATGCGAACATCGAACTGAAAACGTTTGCCGTGAGAATGGGGCTTCAAAAAACGATCTACCTTGTACTGGTACCGCTGCTGCTCGTCGGGCTCATTGCATTCCTGGCATTTGCGATTTACCGGGACTTCGGTATTCCTACGATCCTCTTTAATATGGTGCCGTTTATGTGCCTGCTGGCGGTGGCGTTTTCGCTGCAAAGGAAGCAAAGCATTTTGTTCTACCTGATCGTGATAGACGGGTTGTTGCTGGTGAAAGCGCTGTGCGGCATCGCAGGCAGCTTTTTTGCACATTTAAACCTGCATTAGCTATGCTGAACAATTACGATCGCGTTGCCTCCATTTACGATAGGTTGAGCAGGGTAATTTTCGGAAAATCCATTGTGCGTGCGCAGCAGTCGCTGTTACCGCTCCTGGCAGCTCCTGCGCGCGTGCTTGTCGTGGGCGGGGGCACGGGTTGGATTCTGGAAGAAATGGCGAAGGTATGTCCGTCCGGGTTGGTAATCGATTATGTCGAAATCTCCTCCAATATGCTGGATCTGGCCCGAAAGCGGGATTTTAAGGAAAATCAGGTCACATTCGTGCATGCCGGAATCGAAGATTACGTCGCGCCGGCAAAATATGATGTGGTCATGACGCCGTTTCTTTTCGACAATTTCAGCCGCGAACGTGCGCGCGAAGTTTTTGAAAAGCTGGATAATATGCTCAAAAACGGCGCATTATGGCTGTTCACCGACTTTCACATTGATCAAAACCTCAACCGGCTCTGGCAGAAAGCACTGCTGCAATCAATGTATATTTTCTTCAAAAATATCAGTCACGTGGAAGCCGATCAGCTGCCTGATATGCCGCTGCATTTTGACAACAGTGACTACTCCCTGACATTTGAAGCCTTCTATTTCGGCCGTTTTATCCGTTCGGCCGCCTATCGGAAATCAGGCGACGGCGGCCCGCCCCCTGCCGAAGATAAACCGCTCATTGAAAATCACGATCGATAGCAGGATCAGCGAATAGGCCGTAATTTGGGTCGCATTGATGGGCTCGTGGAAGTAGAACAATGCAATCGCGAAGTTCATCAATGGATTGATATACAATAAAATACCAATCGTAGATGACGTTACTCCCTGCAATGCATACAGGTTCATAAACAATGGAATGATCGTGAAAACGACCGCTAT
>CAMLNK010000697.1 GCA_946481035.1 uncultured Dyadobacter sp.
AATCCTCCGGGTTCACGTTCGCACGCATGGTCACGTTCGTGAGCGGGTGTTTGTCGGCGATCAGGCCTGCCAGGAAGTATTTGTGTTTAATGGTAAACCATTTAACCGGATCTGCCGTCTTTTCCTCTTCATTGGAAGTCGGACTGGTAGGAAGGCTTTTCAACTCGTCCGTGTAGTAGTTAACTGTAACCACCTCACGGTTTTTCTTCATATCGTTTTCCAGTTGCAACAAGTCGTTGTCCCAATGGAATTCCACCGATTTGTTGGCCGGCAATGCGCCGCTGGCCTTGATGCCGTAGTCGATCACATAACCCGAGCCCCGTACCAGGTAAGTCTGCTCGACAGTCTGGTTGTTTTTCAGCGTAGTCCGGTAAGTAATCACCACCGAATCTTTTTCCGCGAGCGTGCGGTCCTGTGCGTCGGTCGTGAAAGTCTGGTTGGTCAGTCTTACATCCCCGGTTTGCGTCGGCAGATCGATCTGGAAATTGTTGTGTTTCTCGGCAATCAGGTAAAGG
Organism: uncultured Dyadobacter sp.; assembly: GCA_946481035.1. Next base: position 516 of record CAMLNK010000697.1, read on the forward strand.
GGTTTCTGATCGTAGGTTTTGTAGTTTTTCAACATTACCTCTTTCATTACCCCACCCTTGTTGGTGAAAACCACGCGGGCGTCCTTTGTTTCGATCACCAGGTCCTTTTGAGGAACAACAGTAGAATCAACTGATTGTGAGGAATTTTGGGTAGTATCCGAAGTGACAGACGCGGGCTTGACAGCCTCTTTCTTCACCTCCGCTACCGGGGTAGGTTCCACTGGCTTCGGAACCAGTACCTGGTAGCCTATCAGCATCAGCATGATCAAGACCAGGCCGATTACAAAATTTTTATCCATTATTTACTTTAAATTATTGAAATAACATACCGCTTGTAAGGCGGCAAAGGTAACAAGTTTTTTCGCTTAAAAGGCCTTAAAATGTGATCAGTGGGAAACCGGGTTCAGGGTTTCTACCGATCTTTTTTGCAATGAATAGGCCAATGCGGCAGCCACGAAATTGACGAAGATCGGGTGCGGGTTCATCACCGTGCTTTTCAGCTCGGGGTGGAACTGTACACCGATATAGAATGGGTGGGACGGCATTTCCACCATCTCAACCAGGTTGTTGTCGGGGTTAATACCGGTGGCTACCAGGCCTTTCTCGTCGAATTCTTTCAAAAATTTATTGTTGAACTCGTAGCGGTGGCGGTGGCGCTCGCTGATATTGGTTTTGCCGTAGATCCGGTGTGCCAATGTGTCCTTTTTAATACGGCACGGATAAGCTCCCAAACGCATGGTACCTCCTTTGTTGGAAACATCCTTCTGATCTTTCATCAGGTGGATCACCGGATGGGAAGTGGTAGCATCCATTTCAACCGAATGCGCATTCTCCCAACCGATCACGTTGCGTGCGTATTCGATCACGGCCATTTGCATACCGAGGCAGATCCCGAAGAAAGGAATATTGTTTTCGCGTACATACTGGATCGCGGCGATCTTTCCTTCGATACCCCGCTCGCCGAAACCGGGCGCTACAAGTACACCGTCGAGGTTTTCGAGTTTTTCAACCGCGTTCTCGGCAGTAAGGCTTTCAGAGTGGATCCATTCGATGTTCACTTTGCATTCGTTGGCAGCACCGGCGTGGATGAACGACTCCACGATCGACTTGTACGCGTCGTGCAGCTCTACATATTTACCTACCAAACCAATGCGAACCGAATCGATCGGATTTTTCAGGCGGGAAAGGAATGTCTTCCATGAGTCAAGGTCGACGTCCTTGTCATTATAAATGTCGAGCATATATAATGCGCGTTGGTCGAGGCGCTCTTTCAGCATCAGCAAAGGCACGGCGTAGATCGTATCCGCGTCCATCGCCTCGATCACCGAGTTCACCTGCACGTTACAGAACAATGCGATTTTTTTGCGGATGTCATAAGGCAGCGGGTGCTCGGTACGGCACACCAGGATATCCGGCTGGATACCCGATTCCTGCAACATTCTTACCGAGTGCTGCGTCGGTTTGGTTTTAAGCTCACCTGCGGAGTTCAGGTAAGGGATCAATGTAAGGTGGATCACGAGCGTGTCCTGCTCATCCATTTCGAATTTCACCTGACGAACCGCTTCCAGGAACGGCAGGGATTCGATATCACCTACGCAACCACCGATTTCCGTAATCACAATATCGTAATCGCCGGACTGGCCCAGCAACAGCATGTTTCTTTTCAGCTCGTCGGTAATGTGGGGGACCACCTGTACGGTTTTTCCCAAAAAGTCGCCGCGACGCTCGGCGGTAATAACGTTGTGGTAAATACGCCCCGTGGTGACGTTGTTGGCCTGTGAAGTGCGAACGTTGAGGAAACGCTCGTAATGGCCCAGGTCGAGGTCGGTTTCCGCGCCATCGTCCGTTACGTAGCATTCACCGTGCTCGTAGGGGTTCATGGTACCCGGATCGATGTTCAGATACGGATCAAATTTCTGGATCGTGACTGAGAGCCCTCTCGCTTGTAGTAATTTAGCTAGTGATGAGGCAATGATTCCCTTGCCAAGTGAAGATGTAACACCGCCCGTAACGAAAATGTACTTAGCGGTCTTTCGTGCTTTGGAAGCCATAAGACTTTGCTGTTTTTCTATGATTACGGGATACAAAGATACAGGATTATTAGAAGAATCTAAGCGGGGCCCGTTTAAATATTTAGCTGAAAAACAGTAATACCCTGGAAGTCTGACCGGTTATCAAATATAATTTTTTCTTGCCCCACACGCTGGAATCGCGCTTTTTGCCCGAAAGTACCGGCCCTGGCACCTTCATAAAATGGGTAAAATTCCGTTTAAAAAAAGTGTATTGAAAAATTTACATTTTCAAACGCCACCCTCCTATTGCACGCTTGTGGTTAATTCCTCTCTGAGACATATAAAATAAGGTTGCAGCCTGCCTTTCCAGAATTTAAATTTCTATTTTGCAATTATTCCAAACCTTTATCACCTCAATACAAATGATCAGAAAGCTACTGCTCCTTCCCGCATTGCTATTTTGCGGCGCTGCCGCCTGGGCCCAGCAGGCCTCCGATTCGAAGAAACCGCTTAACATTATCGTCTTCGGCGCCCACCCCGACGACTGCGACCTCGGCGCCGGCGGCATCGCCTCCATTTATTCCTCGATGGGCCACAAAGTGAAGTTCGTTTCGCTTACCAATGGCGATAAAGGTCACCAGGATATTGGCGGCGGAGAATTGGCTAATCGCCGCTACAAGGAAGCACAGGAAGCTGCACGCCGCTGGGGAATCCAATACGACATTCTCGACAACCACGACGGCGAGCTTTTTCCCACGCTGGAAAACCGCCTGGCCGTGATCCGCAAAATCCGCGAATGGAATGCAGACGTGGTCATTGCGCCGCGTACGAACGATTATCACCCCGATCACCGCAACACGGGCGTGGTGGTTCAGGATGCCGCTTACCTGGTCATTGTGCCCAATATATTGAGCAGCGTGCCTCCGCTCACCAAAAACCCGGTTTTCCTCTATTTCCGCGACCGTTTTCAAAGACCAAACCCATTCCGCCCGGATATTGCGATCGATATCACCGAAACCCTTGCTAAAAAAGTGGACGGATTGGATGCGCACGTTTCCCAATTTTATGAGTGGCTTCCTTGGACAAACGGCGATCTTGCTAACGTTCCCAAAGACGTGGCCGAGCGTAAAAAGTGGCTCTTCACATCCATGGA
>CAMLNK010000698.1 GCA_946481035.1 uncultured Dyadobacter sp.
AAGTGCAATCGGCCGACGGGTACCTTCCCGGCGCCAGCATCCTCATCAAGGGCACGAGCCGTGGCAGCACCACCGACACGAACGGCGACTTCACCCTCAGCGCGCCGACCAATGCAACCCTCGTAGTTTCGTTCATCGGCTACAAAACGCTGGAAATCCCGGTGGGCTCGAAAACCGTCTTCGACATTATGCTCGAAAATGACGCGACGCAGTTCAACGAAATCGTTGTGACCGCGCTCGGTATCGCCCGCGAAAAAAAGGCATTAGGTTATTCTGTGCAGGAAGTAAGCGGCAAAACCCTCACACAGGCGCGCGAGACGAACCTCGTCAATTCACTTTCAGGACGATTGGCAGGGGTGCAGATTACTAATTCCAATGGTGCGCCGGGCTCCTCGTCGCGGATGATCATTCGCGGGGCGAGCTCGATCGGGAGTAACAACCAGCCGCTGTTCGTCGTGGACGGTGTACCGGTGGATAACAGCAACTTCGGCTCGGGAACGGGTATCGATTATGGTAATGCGGCCGCGGCGATCAACCCTGACGACGTGGAATCCATTAACGTACTGAAAGGCCCGAGCGCGGCGGCGCTCTATGGCTCTCGCGGGGCGAATGGTGTGGTATTGATAACCACCAAAAGCGGTAAAGGCACGAAAGGCATCGGTGTTTCGGTCAATTCCAACACGGCCTTCGAAAGCCCGTTCAGGTTGCCCGAATGGCAAAACGAGTACGGCCAGGGCGCCGCGGGACAGTTTACGTATGTAGATGGCAAAGGCGGTGGTAAAGGCGACGGCGTGGACGAAAGCTGGGGTCCCAGGCTGGATGGCCGCCTCATCGCGCAATTCGATTCGCCCATTGCGGCGGATGGCACCAGGACTCCCACCCCTTGGATTGCACACCCCGACAATGTGGACAAGTTCTTTGAAACCGGCAGGACATTCACCAACAGCGTTGCCGTAACGGGTTCCAGCGAAAAAGCAGATTTCCGCCTGGCATTCACGAATCTCGACCAAACAGGTATTTTACCCAACACCAACTATAAAAGACGAACCGTTTCCCTGAATGCAAGCTGGAACCTGACCAGCAAACTGAGCATCCGTGCCACGGGAAATTACATTAAGGACGGCTCCGACAACCGTAACAATTTCGGCCTCTACTTCATCTGGTTTGGTCGACAGGTGGATATGGACAAGCTGAAAGCCTACAAAAAGCCAGGCAGCATTTACCAGTACAACTGGAACGACAACTACTGGACAAACCCCTATTACCTGCTCAACGAAAGCACCCGGGCCAACGAAAAAGACCGGCTCTACGGAAACTTCTCAGCCACCTACAAGTTCACCAGCTGGCTTTCGCTGACCGCGCGCACTGGTACCGATTTCTATGAGGACCGCCGCAAGACCAAAAGCGCCGCGCGCCAGGCGATTATTGGCACCTCGGCGCTTTACGATGCTTATAATGAGGAGCAAATCTTCGTTCGCGAATCCAACTCGGATTTCCTGCTCAACGCAACCCACAAATTCGGCGATTTCGACATTACCGCTAACATCGGCGGTAACCACCGCACCAACTACGCGCAACGCAACTACATGGGTGCGACCGAGCTTGCGATCCCGCGGGTTTACAACTTCGGGAATTCGCGCCAGAAGCTGGTCGGTGAAAACAGTTATATCAAAAAAACTGTCAACAGCCTTTATGCGGCCGCTAACCTCGGCTTCCGGAACTACCTTTTCCTGGACCTCACCGCACGAAACGACTGGTCGAGCACATTACCGGCCAATAACCGGTCTTACTTCTATCCGTCCGCGGCGATCAGTGCGATTGTGACGGATATGTTTGATATCAAATCGTCGGTTTTGTCTTTTGCGAAACTACGTGCAGGCGTGGCCCAGGTGGGAAATGACACCGATCCGTACCGTTTGGTGAGTACTTACAAATATGAAAACGCATGGGGAAGCACACCGAGCCTTTCCGAGAACAACGCGATGCTGAATGCGAACCTGAAACCGGAAATCACATCCTCTTATGAAATTGGTGCGGATATCCGGCTGTGGCAAAATCGTGTGGGTCTCGACGTTACTTACTATAATAAGGTTTCCAAAAACCAGATCCTGGACGTCAACATCTCCAATGCGACCGGGTTCCTTTCGAAGTTGCTGAATGCGGGTAAGATCAAAAACTCGGGTGTCGAAATTCAACTCACCGCCACGCCTGTGAAGCTCGACAAATTTTCATGGGATATCGGGATAAACTGGGCTAAGAACAACAACAAAGTGGTAGCGCTGGACGGCGGGCTTACTACCTATCAGCTAAACACCAGCTATAATGCATTGACCCAGGCGACATCGACCAATAGTTTCAGAGGGTTATCGGTAGAGGCACGTGTGGGACAGCCTTATGGTACCTTCTTTGGTAAAGGCTTCCTGCGCGCGCCGGACGGCCAGATCGTCTACGACAGCCAGGGATACCCGATGATCGACCCCGTAAGCCGGGTACTCGGCAGCTTCACGCCCAACTGGATCGGCGGGATTTCCAACACATTTACCTACAAAGGATTCTCGCTTAGCACGCTCATCGATATGAAACAGGGCGGCGACATTTTCTCGCAGTCGATCAACATCGGCCGGTACACGGGTGTTTTGAAAGAAACCACTTTCGGACGTGAGGACGGGGTGGTAGGACAAGGGGTGGTAAATATCGGAACCTCGGCCGCGCCTGAGTACGTGCCTAATGAGAAGCGCATCTCCTCGGAAGAGTACCATCACAAATATTACCTGCTGACCAACAACGAGAACACGATTTTCGATGCAAGCTACATCAAGCTGCGCGAGGTGAAGCTTACCTACATGATTTCCGGAAAAGTTTTCAACAAGCTGCCGTTCCGGGACATCGCCATTTCCATTGTCGGACGTAACCTGGCGCTGTTGAAGAGCAATCTGCCCCACATCGACCCCGAGACCAGCTACTACAACGACGGCAATTTGCAGGGGATCGAAAACGGGCAAATCCCGACCACCAAAACGATGGGCTTCAATATCAGTTTCAACTTATAGGCTAATTCTCAGAGATGATGAAAAAGAAAATATATTCAATGGGCATTTCGGCACTGCTTTCGTTACCGATCATCTGCGCAACGGGCTGCACCGGCGATTTCGACACGATCAATACCAACAATAACAGCGCGGCTACCGGCACCGCCGACCTTTTCCTGCCCCACGGCATCCAGAGCGCCGTCGACATTTACTGGGGCGGCTCGCTCGGAATGGATATCGGCGACGGCTATTCGCAGCATTGGGCGCGAATCCAGTATACGGACATCGACCAGTACACGGTTTCAAGCGACGTGTACACTGCGGCCTGGCAAGGTTTGTATGTGGAATCGCTGGCTGATTACCAGCGCATTTACAAGATCGGCAAGGAATCGGGTAACGTCAATTACCAGGCCGTAGCGGTGATATTGCGGTCGTGGGCATTCATGCTGCTCAGCGATGTGTACGGCGATATCCCCTACACCGATGCTTTACAGGGATTGGAAGGGAATCTTTTACCTAAATACGATAAGCAGAAGGATATTTACGCGGGCATTGTGGCCGAGCTTAAATCCGCGGGGGAGTCGATCAACGCTACCGACAAAAGCATGGCGATCGCAGGCGATATTCTTTTCAATAATGATCTTATCAAA
>CAMLNK010000699.1 GCA_946481035.1 uncultured Dyadobacter sp.
GAGAGAGAGGGATTCGAACCCCCGGACCTGTTACAGTCAACGGTTTTCAAGACCGTCGCAATCGACCACTCTGCCATCTCTCTAAATGATTTGCCGTACGCGAATCATGGTGCAAAGGTACAATTATTATCGATAAGCGCAAGAAATTTTGGAATATTTTATTGTGAATATTTGTAAGTTGTTCATTCAGAATGGGCAACCAGATCCAGTGCGTGAAGGGTGTGAACCTGTCAGGAATGCATTAAGGGATAGGTTGGAAGCCCCAGGTGTCGGAATCGCACATCACGCGTACCCGGAAGGCATATTCGTCTTCTGAAATGGTGATTACCGATGCGACCCGGATGTCGGTGAAGCTTGGGTTGTTCCGCTCGGCATGTGCGATGGCCTGGGCTTCGTCGGGGGCGTTGGACAGTTTGTGGAACATTGTGCATTGATAGTTTCGGCTATCGGGCCCCTTGGCGGTGAATTTGAATTGCAGGTATTCCATGGTTTTCGCGGCGATATGGCTAAACGTACGGAAAATTTTGTGAAAGAGTAGTTTGAATGAGCTTCCGGTGGCCACGGGCTTTGGTACGGTTTTTGCGAGGTCACTGTTAATCCACAAATCAAACCACTTCAAATCCAAAAACCATGAGAAAAATCTCTTTGCTCGTTCTTCTGTCGGTGTTCAGCAGTGCGGCGTTTGCGCAGTCGTTTTCCATCGGCCCGAAAGCGGGGATCAACATCAGCAACTATACCGGAAGTGATATCGAATCGGACGCCCGTGTCGGTTTTCACCTGGGCGGGATCATGAATTTCGGAATCGGGCAGGTGTTTTCGATCCAGCCGGAAGTGCTGTTTTCAACACAGGGCGCCAAAATCGACGATGGTACCAAGAGGGAGTTTAAAACGAGTTATGTGGCAGTGCCGGTCCTGTTGAAGTTCCGGGCGAAAGGCGGCTTCTACTTCGAATTTGGACCGCAGGCGTCGTTTAAGACAGGGGAGGACATTCCCGACCAGACGATCGATCATTTTGCAAAAAACCTCGACCTCGCAGGAGCCGTCGGATTGGGTTATCAGGCTAATTTCGGCCTCGGAATCGGGGCTCGATACATTGCGGGATTCTCGAAAGTGGGGGATTTCGACCAGAATGCGGCGATGAACCCCGATTTCAAAAATAGCGTGATCCAGTTCAGCTTGTTCTTCGCGATTCCGGCTCACAAGTAACAAACGGCACGTTCACCTAATTATATAAGTTTTTAAAGGCAGGGGAGACCCTGTCTTTTTTATGGCAAGCTCAGGAAGAAAGCCCGATTTGCTTTAAAAACTGCTCACGGTAATTACTGCCTATCGGAATTTCGGTGTTTTGAATAAACACGCGATTGCCTTCGATGTGATCGATTTTGGATTTATTGATGATAAACGACCGATGAATGCGCAGGAATCTGGACTTCGGTACAAGTTCCTCAAACCCTGAAAAGGTCATGGCGGGTAGTAATGTGTGCTGGGCGGTGCATACTTTGGTGTAGTTCCCGTTCGCTTCGGCATACAGCAGGTCGTCGTGCATGATTTTGTAGATCCTGCCATCGGCTTTGAGGAAAAGGAAATCATCTTCTTTTGATTCACCGGAATGAACTAATGGATTACCGGCTGGCTGTAATTTTTCCAAGGCCTTGTCCACGGCAACGATGAACCTCTCGAGGGAAAATGGTTTGAGCAGGTAATCACAGGCTGCGAGGTCGAATGCGTCGACGGCATATTCCTTATATGCGGTCGTGAATATGACCTGCGGCGGAGTTTTAAGCGTTTTGAGGAAAGATATCCCATCCATAACGGGCATATTGATGTCCAGAAACACAATATCCACTTTTTGCTGCATGAGCGCCGCCCGGGCTTCGAGCGCGGTCCCGCATATGCCCGCCACGCGCAGGTAGGGCAGGTGCGCGCAATAGGTACGTATAATGTCCCGCGCGATGGGTTCGTCGTCGACGATCAGGCAATCGATTGGCGTCATATTATCGGAGGTTCAGGCGTAAATTGACGGTATAATGGGCTTCTTCGTTTTCAATCGCCAGGTCATGCTGGTTCGGGTACAGCAGGTGCAGCCGTTTTCTTACATTCGCAAGACCGAAACCGCTATGTTTTTCAACCGTTTGCTCATTGACAGCGGACCGGTTATGCGAGTTTTTGAGGTAAAAAAGAATGGAGTTTCCCCAGACTTTCAACCGTATTTCAATAAATATCTTCGGCTCCGAGGTGTTTTTGGAGTGTTTGAATGCATTCTCGATAAAGACAATGAGCAGCATCGGAGCAATGCGGATATCGTTGCCGGTAATGCTTTCAATATCGGTTTTCAATTCGAGCCTGTCGCCGATCCGAAGCTGCTCGAAGTCGATATAATTGTGAATATAAGCCAGTTCGTCTTTCAGTGGGACGTAAGTTTCGTTCGCTTCATATACCGAATACCTCAGTAAATCAGACAGTTTCAATATCAGCGGCGGAATTTTTTCGTGCTGTGTGATCGAAAGGCCGTACATGTTATTTAATGTATTGAACAAAAAGTGTGGGCTTAACTGCGATTGCAGCAAATGCAGTTCGCTCTGACTTTGCGCTGCCTGTGTTTTGGCGGCTTCAAGTTCCTTCCTGGTGCTCATTCTGAACAACTTGATCAGCGCCCCGGAACAAAGCCCGATAGTCAGAAAAGGTATCCAGTAAAATAGCAGATTAATGCCCGGAAATCCCTGGAACTGAAAATCGGCGTGGATAAAAAGCCATACAAAACAGGCTGCAATGGTTACCGCCATCCCATTCAATACCTTTTTGGGTATTTCGCGCTGCCTCGCCGACCAGATCGTAGCGAGGTGCCGGCCAATATAAATGCATCCGAACAGTACGAGTGTCAGGGCGGTAGCTATGGCCTCATCATGAGCAGCGCCAATCATGTTCAGATAGGCGTCTAGCCCGAAAAAAACGGGCACACTCGCTGCGGCGGTGAGCACCGTATAAATGCCAATTTGGGTCGCCTCCTTGTTATCGGTGTTAAAAATACTGCTCATGGTTCATTCGGTTCATGCCTTGACGGCGCCTGCAAATATGCCTCCCCGAAGCCGGGAATTCGACTATGTGCGTCATAAAGGCCCGATTTCATGACGGAAAGCCGCTGCGGCAGGTCGAAACGGTTCGTCAGCCTGAAACCGGTTTCCGTCACGGTTCCGGGAAGTTACAACACATTTATTTCACAGGGTTACAGGGCCGGGCAATATTTGCCTCAACATCCGACCATGTAAAATAACCGCCATGAAAACGCTTTTTACGATCCTGACATCCTGCCTGATCAGTTTCAATGCATTTGCCCAGACAGGCAATACTATTTCCGGAACTGTTAAAGACGCCGGGAATGAAAGTTTACCGGGCGCGTCCGTCCGCCTGCTCAAAGCTGCCGATTCGACGCTCGTAACGGGCGAGGTGACGGATATGAACGGAAATTTCCGTTTTATCGACCTGGAAAGCAATACTTACCTGCTGGCAATCAGCGCATTGGGGCGGAAAGATTTCAAAAGTACGCCGTTGACCGTCGATGCCGGGCATTCCAACATTGCATTACCTGCGATTATCCTGCTTTCTGCTAAAAGCATCGAACTAAGCGAAGTGGTTGTGAAGGCGAAAAAGCCGCTGATCGAGCAGGAGATGGACCG
>CAMLNK010000700.1 GCA_946481035.1 uncultured Dyadobacter sp.
GCTGATCGAGGCGGTGGTAATGCCGTCGGGCCACGCGCCTTTTGAAATCGAAGACAAACCCTTTGATCCGCAAAAGTTTTCGGCGCTGGCCAGCTGGCACCAGATCAGGCCACTGGCATTTGAATATGTACAGGAAAAGGCGCTGGCCCTTCCCGATCATGTGCTCAAAATGCTTCGCGAATTCACGCTCGGGCAGGCTGTTACCAATATGGCCTTTCTCGGGATTTGTGTTCGATTGTATAATCGGTTGATTGAGAGTGATGTACGTGTTTTTCCGATGAAAGGGGCATTATGGGCGTGGATGTTTTATGATAAGCCAGCCTCCCGCGAATTCGGCGACATCGATTATTTTATAGGTAAGGAAGATGTTTCTAAAAGCCTGGATATTCTCCTCGGCGAAGGTTTTGCAGCTGACAGTTACCGCCATTATTTGCTGAAAGAAAAAGCCGTTGTCAACGACTACCTCGACACCGACTATCAACTCCCGCTTACGCCCTTGCAGGAGCACACATTGCAGTCATTGGAAATACAATGGAACTGTACTTATCCGCGGTATTGCTACAATTTTACCTGGAATGAGCTGGCCGGGAACCTCATGGGCTTTAATATGATGGGGAAAAGAGTGCTGGTTCCGGCCATGGAAATCCAGCTGATCATGATGGTGATTCACCACGGGGGCGTGGAGCAGTGGGACAAGCTCAAATACATGGCCGATTTCGTGCGGTTGCTCGATAAGTCCGCGGATTCGCTGGATTGGGATTATATTAATAAGGTTACCAAAGCCAAAGGTTTTAACAAACTGCTCCTCGAATCGCTGGCCGTGGCGGGTTACCTCACCGGCCGGGATTATCTGACGCATGCAGGTACATCGGAAAAACACCCAACGGATGGTTTTTTGAGAGATATGCTTGCCCATTGGGAGAACGAGCGGCCTTCCTTAAAGACCAAAACCTGGCGTATTTTTCTCTATAATATAAAATACCGCGACAAATGGTCGGATAAACTTTCCATTGTCGCGGCACATATCGGGTATTTAACCCATTGGAAGCTTTTGTGGCACAAGATTACCTGGTACCGAAACCGGCCGTCAGGTGAGGCTGACCGTGATCGTGCCGTCAATGCTGTGTCCGGGCGCGAGGATATTTAGGCCTTCGCCAGTATTGAATGCATCTACATTGGCGGTAAGCGCTTCGATCGCTACGCAGTCACGCGCCGGCGGCGTGTACACGACGAGGTAGTTGAATTTCCCTTCGCCGGTTTCCTGCTCTATGCGCAAAGTAACATCCTGATTCTTCGAGATTAGTTCGGTAACCGCTCGAGGGCCGTTAGCTTCTACAATAAAGGCGTTGTCAAACTCTTTCCGGTGCAACAATGCGGGCATCGCCATGTCGAATGGCTCGGTACCGATCGGGATCAGGTTTTCATTGAAGGTAACCAGGCGTTTGGACGGGATATTGATCTTCCAGGCCTCTACATCTTCATTCCCTAGCATCCAATAAGGGTGCCAGCCGAACATAGCGGGGCAGGGCGAGTGTCCATTGTTTTTAGCCTCATATTTCAGTTCGAAACGGCCGTCGGCATGCAAGGTATAGCGAACCGAAAAATGCACCTGGAATGGATAACCTTCTGCATTATCGATCGTATAGGATAACTGAATGGATGCATTATCCTCGTGAATCACCTGCTCGTCGAGATGGAAATGGTTTTTACGAACCAATCCGTGAATCGCATTCAGACCGCCGTCTTCGTTTTTGCGCAGCTGATATTCCTTACCCAAAAACTTGTATTTCCCTTCCGGAATGCGGCTCGCGAACGGGAACAGCAGCTCGCTGGCGCTTTTTGTGTCGGCAACCAGTGCTGATGGGGTAGGAGGTGTTTTCAGGACGGAAAAAAGCGTCACGCCCTTCCGCAACGAGAGCTGACGCACAATGCCGCCCAGTTCGGGAATGACGACGCAGCGGTTTTCAGTAGTGGTTTCATGTATCACATATTCGGTGAGGTCGCCGAACTGCTGTTTGAAGATTTCAAAAGCCATATGCCTTGAAGGTTTAGGGTCAAACGGTTTATTACTAATGTTGTAAAAATAATAGCCGGACAGGTTGAATTGTCCGGCTATCGATTTTTTATTCACTCAAAAGGCCTATTCGTTGTCGGCGCTTTTTTCGGCTTCCGCCATTTCTTCTTCTTTACGGTCTTTTTCGAGCGTCTGCTTCACCACCTCTTCGTGGATCGCAGCTTCTTCGTTCGAACGACGGTTGATATAAGCCTGGTAGCTCGTTTCCTTCTCGTAAGGGCGTTTTCCGATCAGCTTTTCGAGGTCGGCCTGGAACAGGATTTCTTTTTCAAGAAGCTCTTTCGCCAGTACTTCCAATGCTTCTCGTTTTTCAACCAGCAGGTTTTTCACAAACTGATATGCCTGGTCCACCAACTTTCTCACCTCTTCGTCGATCGCCTGAGACGTCGATTCGGAGTAAGGCTTAGTGAATGCATAGTCGGTTTGTTTCGAATCGTAGAATGAAATGTTACCGATGCGCTCGTTCATACCGTACATGGTAACCATGCTGTACGCCACTTTCGTTACGCGTTCGAGGTCGCTCAATGCGCCGGTAGAGATTTTTCCGAACACCACATCTTCCGCAGCACGGCCGCCCAATGTCATACACATTTCATCGAACAGCTGCTCGGTACGGTACAGATACTGCTCACGCGGCAGATATTGTGCGTAACCCAGTGCCGCCACACCACGTGGTACGATCGATACTTTCACCAAAGGATCGGCGTGTTCGAGGAACCAGCCTGCTACTGCGTGACCCGCCTCGTGGTATGCCACGATTTGTTTTTCTTCCGGTGAAATCAGCTTGTTTTTCTTCTCCAAACCACCAATCACGCGGTCCATTGCATCCTGGAAATCCTGCATCGTTACTTCCTCGCGGTTGCGACGGGCGGCGATCAATGCGGCTTCGTTACAAACGTTCGCGATTTCCGCGCCGGCAAAGCCTGGGGTTTGGGACGAGAGTTTCTGGATATTAACGTCGGTAGCCAGTTTCAATGGCTTCAAATGCACTTTGAAAATCGCCTCACGACCGATTACGTCCGGTTTGTCAACCGAAATCTGGCGGTCGAAACGTCCCGGACGAAGCAATGCAGGGTCGAGAACGTCGGGGCGGTTGGTAGCTGCTACGATGATGATACCGGAGTCGGTTGCGAAACCGTCCATTTCCACGAGCAGAGAGTTCAATGTATTTTCGCGTTCGTCGTTGGAACCGGGCATTGCGCCACGGCCGCGTGAACGACCTACGGCGTCGATCTCATCGATAAAGATGATACACGGCGCTTTTTCTTTCGCTTGTTTAAAGAGGTCACGCACACGCGCTGCACCCACACCCACGAACATTTCCACGAAATCGGAACCTGAAAGTGAGAAGAATGGCACGCCTGCTTCACCTGCTACCGCTTTCGCGAGCAAGGTTTTACCTGTTCCCGGAGGGCCTACGAGCAATGCACCTTTCGGGATTTTAGCACCCAGTTTCTTGAATTTGTCGGGGCTTTGCAGGTATTCTACAATTTCTTTGATCTCTTCTTTCGCTTCGTCGAGGCCGGCAACATCGTTAAATGTGATCTTAACTTTGTTTTCCGCATCGAAAAGCGTCGCACGGGAGCGGCCGATATTGAAA
>CAMLNK010000701.1 GCA_946481035.1 uncultured Dyadobacter sp.
TTCCCTCGTCGCCCAGCCAGAAGCCGAGCGAGCCGATCGAATGCGTAATGCGGTTGCCGTCAAAAAAAGCATTGTTCGCGCCCGTACCTAATATGCACGCCAGCCCTGGCTCATGCCCGCACAACCCACGTGCGGCACCCAGCATATCCGAGGCCACTTCCACTACATTTGCCGCTGGAAAGCAATGCTTCAAAGCATTTGTTACCGGCATACTGGATTTTTCGTCGGCACAGCCCGCACCGTAAAAATGGATCTCCTGAATATCGGCGCCGATGCCCGGCACCACCTGGCTTTGGAGAACGGGGACGATTTCTTCGGTGGTTTGGTAAAATGGGTTGATACCCGCCGATTGCACGGATTGTTTACTGCCTGTTTGCACGTCAATGCAAACCCAGTCTGTTTTGGTGGAGCCGCTGTCGGCGATCAGGATGTATTTGGAAGACATGAATGATCGTTCGTTGTGTTATTCGGGTAATTGGAGCTTTCCGATGATATCGAACCGCTCGAAAACGCGTTCGGTATGCGGAGCGTCGCCGAGTTCTTTGGTGAGGTCCTGGCCGGCCCAGTGCTCGTAATGGTGCCCGTTGCGCCATAGCCGCGATGCGCTCACATCGTAAATCATTCCTTTATATGCACACCATATTTCCTCCCGGTCCTGCCCGTTCCGAAGCGCCAGTTGTGCCCTGGTATATACTTTCATTGTATTGTTTTAGCGCGCAATTTAGCGATAAGGGTATTCCGTTGGAAAATTTAGAAAACGATCTGTTATGAATATTTTGATTATAAGACTAAAATGTAAGAACTTGGCGTTTTGAAAAGACATTCACGAAAAATAAAATATGAGAAAAAGTTACGCTCTTCTTTGGTGTTCAGTCATGATTTTGGGACTTATTGCGACGAGCTGCAAGGACAAAGTCAAGCCGGTTTCTGAAAGAATCGCGAAGGCCTGGACGGCAGAATCTGTAAAGCACGGAGCAACTGTGGTTTACACCCGTGGCGGGTCGGGCAACATCGAAGCCGCTTACTCTGGTTTCCGTTTGACACTTACTAACAGTGCTGGCGCTAAAACAGTGAGCCTGACCGATGTGGACGGCAAAACTTTCACCGGAAACTGGGATTTGGAAGGGGACACCAAGCTCGTCCTCACCAACCTGACTCCTGCACCAACCGGTTCGGGCGGCAAGCTGGAATTTACGATCAACTCGATCGACGATGCCAAAGTGGTGCTGACGCGCCTCACGGCAAGCCCTAAAACCGGCGGTACTATCAACGAATATACATTGACTAACCCGTAAGCGTAAAGCCGATCTTGCATATCATCTTCGAAGCCATTTCCAATGCGGGAATGGCTTCGCTTTTTTTGCCTAATTTTGCGGCATGGAAACAAGAACTGAAATAAGCAGCCTGGGTGAATTCGGGCTGATTCAAAGAATAAATAAAAGTATCAAACCATCGCTGCCCGATACCGTGCGAGGCATTGGCGACGATGCGGCGGTCATCGACGCGGGAGAGGATTTTGGTTTGCTGACGACCGATATGCTGCTCGAAGGCGTTCATTTCGATCTCACCTTTTTTCCGCTGAAACACCTGGGCTACAAGGCTATCTCTGCCAGCGTTGCCGATATTGCCGCCATGAACGGCATTCCCCGGCAGGTGACTGTCGGCATTGCATTGAGCAACCGCTTTTCGGTAGAGGCGGTCGACGAGCTTTATGAAGGCATGAAACTGGCCTGCAAAGATTTTAATGTAGACCTTGTAGGTGGCGACACTACTTCCTCACGGTCGGGCCTTATTATTTCGGTGAGTGTTTTTGGTAAGGTCAAAAAAGAGAAGATCGCCTACCGGAACACGGCGAAGCCCAACGACCTGTTGTGCGTGACCGGCGATCTGGGAGGTGCTTATATGGGCCTGCAATTGCTCGAAAGAGAGAAACAGGTGTTTTTGGCCAACCCGAATATGCAGCCGGAACTGGAAGGGAAGGATTATGTGATCCAGCGCCAGCTGCGTCCCGAAGCGAGGATGGATGTCGTTTACGAACTCGACGAAGCGGGAGTGATTCCTACATCGATGATCGACCTCTCGGATGGGCTGGCCTCCGACCTCCTGCATATATGCGCGCAATCGGGCGTGGGCGCGGTGATTTTCGAAGAGCGACTGCCGATCGACGAGCAGACTTATTTGGCGGCGTCCGAACTGAATATCGGAGCAGCAACAGCCGCATTGAATGGCGGTGAGGACTATGAATTGCTTTTCACGGTTTCGCAATCCGCCTACGAGCAGATCAAAAACAATCCGAAGATCACTTTCATCGGCTATATCACCGACAAAAAGGGCGAAGTGGAGCTCCATACCAAAGGCGATTCCCGCGTGCCGCTGACGGCGCAGGGCTGGAATGCCTGAGTTATTTTTCGCCGAAAAGCTTCAAAGCATAACCTTCACCGGTTATGCTTTTTTGTTTTAACCTATACACGCAACCATCGGAAAGATTTGGTCGTAATCGCGACGTATCCAATTCATCTTTAACAAATCATATTTACCGATGAAAATCTTTTCAACTTCCAGAATGCTGGTTGCATTGGGACTGTTAATGGCCGTCAGCTTCTCGTGCTCGGACGACGACGATAATGATCCTACGCCAACACCTACCAACGATGTTCAATTGAAAGACAATGCGACGCTGGGCAAGATCCTGACCGACAGCAAGGGTAGAACGCTTTACTACTTTTCAAAGGATGCGTCGGGCGCCTCGGCTTGCTCGGGAGGTTGCCTTACCAACTGGCCAATCTATTCGGCAGGAGATTTGGCGGCGATTAAGCTCGATGCGGGTCTGGATAAGGCCGATTTCGCTACAATTACGACGAATGGACAGTCGCAAACAACTTACAAAGGTTGGCCGCTCTATTATTACAAAGACGACGTGGCTGCGGGAGATGTGAAAGGAGATAATTCAAATTCTGTTTGGTTCGTTGCCAAAACCGACTATACTATTATGATTGCCAGCGGCCAGCTCGTGGGCAATGATGGAAAATCGTACAAATCGGATTACACCGAGGGAACCGGCACAACCGCATTCTTCACCGACGGAAAGGGCCGGACATTATACGCGTTTGTCAAGGACAAAAACAACAAGAACAACTACACCAAATCCGACTTCTCGAATGATGCGACCTGGCCCATTTATACGGCCGACTTGAAATCGCTCCCAACGGGCGTCGATAAAACATTGTTCAGTACGATTGATGTGTTTGGGAAGAAACAACTTACCTACAAAGGTTGGCCACTGTACTATTTCGGGCCCGACGCAGCTACAAGGGGCGCCACGAAGGGCGTGAGTGTTCCTACGCCGGGCGTTTGGCCGATCGTCAATACTGCATCACCGATTGCGCCTAACTAAATAAGTGCTTATTACACAGTGTAGTGAAAAGTGGCTTTCCCGCTGGTCCGCCAGGCCGCCGGGATTGCCACTTTTTTTATTACTTGCCCCAGCGGGCTACGAGTTCTTCGAACTGGTGCTGCAAATGCAAAGTGCGTTTGCCGGCCAGGCCGTTTGCCACAGGCTGGTCGCCGATCTGCACTACGGGCATTACCCATTTGGTAGTGCTGGTGGTAAAAACTTCGTCGGCGGTAATGACTTCTTTATACGTTATCGGGCGTATTTCAATCTCGAAATCTG
>CAMLNK010000702.1 GCA_946481035.1 uncultured Dyadobacter sp.
GATGCCGTCGGAGATCAGCGGCGGGATGAAAAAGCGTGTGGGCATTGCTCGGGCCATTGTGATGAACCCTGCCTACCTTTTTTGCGACGAACCCAACTCAGGCCTCGATCCGTTGACATCCGTTAAAATAGACGAACTGATTAAGGAGATCACGGAAGAATACAAGATCACCACCATCATCATTACCCATGATATGAACTCCGTGATGGAGATTGGGCAGAATATCATGTTCCTCTACCAGGGAAATAAACTTTGGGAGGGTGTCAATACCGACATTACCAAAACCGATGTGCCCGAATTGAAAGAATTCCTTTTCTCCAATAAACTGCTGCGCGAAATGCAGGAATAACCTGCATTATCGCTTCCGGAGTGCCGGAATATTCTTCCTTTCCAGCAAAAACACCAAGGCTACGCATACTGCGAACAAGGCCATGTGTATCGGCACGGAAACCCACAAATTGGCTATTTTAAATAAAGAGGAGGCATAAATCAGCAATGCACCCCCGCCGATATAGCCTATCGCAGACGTCAGATCGTAAGGCACAGGATAATACTTTTGCCCGAAATAATAGCAAAGCGCAAGCATCACAAAGCCCGACAATGCAAATGCGATCGCGAACCCGTGGTAGCCGATCTGCGGCACAAGTACGAAGCTCGTCGCGATGGTAATGCCGGCGCCCGTGAGCGTGAGCCAGGTTCCATATTGGGTTTTATCGGTCAGTTTGAACCAGGTCGCCAGGTTGTAATACACACCCAGGAACAAATACCCCGCCAGCAGCCAGGGCACCACGCCCAGACCTTCGTGGTAAATCTTCTTTTTAAGGAACAACTCGGCAAACAGGTCGAGATTCAGGCATATGCCCACCCACATGAGCACGCATATGATGATGAAATACTTGGTAACCTTCGCAAAAACCGGCGGCGCATTCTTGTCTTCACCTTTTGAAAAGAAAAACGGCTCCGCGGCGTACTTGAATGCCTGGATCGCCAGGTTCATGAAGATCGACAGCTTGTAGCATTGCACGTAAATCCCGATGGCCGTCTCATTGCTCCGGCCTGGGTAGAAGCCCTGGGGAAGCAGAAACTGGATAAATGCACGGTCGAAAAGCATATTCAGCACACCGCCTATGTTCATAATCAATACAGGGAATGCATAAACCCACACCGGTTTGAAAAGGCTGCTGTTGAATACAAAACGGAAGTCGGCGAATTCTTTCCGGAGCATCCAGAAGAATGCGAGATTGGCAATGAGGTTGGCGAGTACGATGTAGTCCGGCGCGTGCTGCGGGTTGTAAAACAGGTCGACCGCGGGTTGCAGGAACGTCAGATATTTTCCGGCGTGAATATCCCGGCAGACAAGCAGGAAGAACAAGTTCAGGAAAATGTTGATAAGAATGTTGGTAACCCGGATGATCACGAACTTCTTGCCCTTGCCTTCCAGCCGCAGCCGTGCGAACGGGATCGAAACAATGCCGTCGGTGGCCATAATGATGGCGAACATCCGTACAATGGAGGCGGAATCGGGGTATTTGATGAGCCCGGCGATTGGTTGGGCGAATGCGAACATGAACGATGAGCAGAGCAAGCTCACCACGATTACGGCACTTAATATGAGGTCGTAATACTGCTTTCGGTCCTTTTCCTCGCGCGCAAACCGGAAGAATGCAGTTTCCATCCCGAACGTGTAAAGCACGAGCGCCAGGCCGGCGTAGGCGAAGAGCTGCCCTTGTGCGGCTATTTGCTGAGGTTCAAAAAGCTTGGTATGCAGGGCCACCAGCAGGTAGTTCAAAAAGCGGCCCAGCATGGTGCTGATACCATAGGTGGCGGTTTCACTGGCCAGTTTTTTCAGTACACTCATTCAATGCGGGATTTTCCACCGCAAATATAGGTGAGTAACTGCCAATAAAAGGAAAAGGCCCTTCCCGTTTCATGGGAAGGGCCTGTGGTTTTTTATCGTCAACCCCGGACATCCGAGATAATACTGTCAATCACACGCTCGATACGTTTCCATCCTTCATCAGATTGAAGATCCACATCAAGCATTTTTTCACGATAATCGGAGGAGATAGTCAAAAAATAAATGCCTGCTGAAATGAATGCGATTAATGCGCTGGTGTCATTGTAGTAGGGCAGGTCGCCTATTTTGCTGAGGATACGCGTCGCAATCTGATTGCGGGCGTCTGAAAGCATCGATTTCCCGGTTCCGATTTCCCAACGGAGCAGGTCGCGCGTAGCTTTACGCTGGCGCAAATCGTTCGTGAAAGTGTGCATGAGAGAGGTGAGAGCCTTGTTCCGTTCTTCGGGTGTTAGCTCCGGAATGTTGTCAATGTAATCGGTGCTGAGGGTTGACGTGTACTCACCGGACCTGACGTATTGTTCCATCAGGCCGTCTACGCTTTCAAAGTACCTGTAAATCAGTACTTTGTTGACTCCGGCGGTGCGAGCGATCAGGTTGACGCCCACCTTTTCGGTGCCATGTTGTTCAATTACTTCGCCGACCGCCTTGAGTATTTTACTCTTCGTGCGCTCGCGATCACGCTTTTTAACTTTTTCTACTTTCATATGGGTGCTGTTTAGGTTAAAACATAGTAAATGTAACATTTCATATCCAAATTTTATAGCAGAAAAGTTACATTAAGTAACCAAATTTTTAAAAATGTTTCCTTAATGTCACCGTAGAGTCGCAAATGGATTGAAATGCTATTAAATGGCTATGTAACCTGTGAAATTTGGAAGAATTCTAATGTTGGGGGCAGAGATAGGGTGGAAATAAAAAAGAGCTCACTGAAAAATGAGCTCTTTGATTACTGTTGGCCGACAAGGACTCGAACCCTGAATAAGACAACCAAAATGTCCTGTGTTACCATTACACCATCGGCCAAAACCGTAAACAGTGGTGCAAAAGTAATGGTAGGGAGGTCACGTGTCAAGTTTTTTAAGAAAAAAATTAAATACTTTTTAGCTCTACATTGCTAGCGATCTTTTTTACAAGGCCTTGCAAAACTTTGCCCGGTCCCGATTCGATGAAGATTTCCGCACCGTCGGCCACCATTTGCTCGACAGACTGCGTCCATCTTACCGGAGCCGTGAGCTGTGAGATAAGATTTTCTTTGATAACGGCTACTTCTGTGGCCGGTTTGGCATTCACATTCTGATAAACCGGGCAGATAGGCTGCTCGAACTGTGCCGCATGAATAGCCGCGGCGAGTTCTTCACGTGCCGGCTCCATCAGCGGGGAGTGGAATGCGCCTCCAACAGGAAGTACCAGCGCACGTTTCGCCCCGGCAGCTTTCAGAAGTTCGTTAGCGCGCTCAACACCTTCGATGGTCCCGGAGATCACCACCTGGCCGGGGCAGTTGTAGTTCGCGGGCACCACGATCTCGTCGGTAATGCCGGCGCAGATCTCTTCGATCACATTGTCGGCAAGGCCGAGGATGGCAGCCATGGTCGACGGGCGGATTTCGCAGGCTTTCTGCATGGCAGCGGCACGTTTTGCCACGAGCGAAAGGCCGTCTTCGAAGGAAAGGGCTCCGGCGGCAACCAAAGCGGAAAATTCGCCGAGCGAGTGGCCTGCCACCATGTTCGGTGCGAAATCGGGAGAAATCTTCGCGAGGATTACCGAGTGGATAAATATCGCCGGTTGGGTCACATTGGTTTGTTTCAGCTCCTCG
>CAMLNK010000703.1 GCA_946481035.1 uncultured Dyadobacter sp.
AAGGAAGAGAGTATGGTGGTATTGTCAGTTCGAAATACGTTGTTGTTAAGCTTCTTTGGGACCTGACCGAAAGGGTGGAAATTTTTGAAACGAGGTTCTCCTATTTTATACTTAACAGAAAAAGGGCCTGCAAATTTGTGATCTGCAAGGCCCGTCGTATTTTTACAGCAAGCTTTATGATTCGAGAATTTCGGTGGGCATTTCTAGGCCGGTTGAATTGGGCTGGCAGGGAAGGCTCCTCCCATGAGCTCATCATTGATTTCCTGAAACTCTTTACTTCTATGCTCCGGCCAGGAAGCCGACAGTTTTATCTCGACATCTTTGAGAATCTGTATGCAAAGCGCCTTGTCCTCTTCATCAAGCCGAGCCATAAGCATTTTGGCATTCTTGCCGATCCGGCCGGAGCAGTCGGTCGCAACCTGCTTACCCAAAGCCGTCAACTCAACCCGTTTTGAGCGTTTGCCCTTTAAAACAGACACCAGCACATGACCCCAACTGTTCATAACGATTGGGGTTACCGGATGATGAACGGCAGATTCTCCTTTGGGAGAGTTCGCCAATATCACCTATTTGCAAGAACCTTTTGAACTACTTTCTCCCGAAAAACAAGCAGGTAAACTACGGAAAAAAAACCACCTAAAAAGCCAAAAATAAGGCCTGTCCGAAGCCGTTTCGGGCTACTTTTGGAAAGGGGAACTTTAACGGGCTGCAGTACCTTGAAAACAGGACGTTCTTCCTTGACACTTATTTTTGCCTGCTCATAACGCCTGACCAGATCGCTGTAAAGCGACTCGGCCAACACGTATTCCGCTTGCAGACGCTGCTGCTGAATTTTAGCCATATTGGAAAATATGTTCCGGTTTTGATCCCGATAGTTTTGAAGTGCGTATTCTGCGGATTTCATACGGCTTTTCGACTCTTTCACACGTTCTTCCAGGATGCGCGCCCGCTGCCTTGCCTTTGTCGCGCGGTAGTCGTCTACATAGTTAACCAGGTATTTCGTTGCCGCCTGGATAACGATCGCCGATACGAATGGATCGATGGTCTCCGCACTGATTTCGATGATCTCGGTTTTCGCATCCACCTCAGTCGATAAGAGCGAGAGAACCTGGTATATATTTGACTGCTGCTCAGGCGAATAGAAAAGAACACGACTTCCCCTGGGTAACTTGACTTGTTTTCCCGCCTGCTTGGGAGCAGAGGAAGGTATTAATCCTGCTAAAAACCCCGGCTTACGATTCGCTTTCAAAAAATCGAGCAGCGTTTTATATGGTTTATTTTGCTGGTCGACCACCGGCTGCCGCAGAAGATAGGTTCCGAAAGGCGAACTCTGCATAATCAACGGGTATAATTCCGGTCGGAGTTTTTCAGCGCCTTCACCGTTTGAACCGCTTCCCAATAGCGAAAAAGATCCCCTTCCGGGTACACTATACTCGGGAAGAAGCGTGGTTTTGGCTTCGTATTTTTTGGTTTGTGAATATGTAAAAACAAAGCCAAAGAAGGTAGCCCCGACAGTGGCGATCATTAAAAAACGGATATACTTCCTGATGAAAAGGAGGATATCTAAAAACCGGATCTCGGAGGCGCCCAGCGAATTTTGACTCTTGCCGGCCCACTGCAACGGCTGATGTTCAGGATTGGAAATCATATCAGTTCGATCTGCTCAAAGAAATAGCGGCAAGTGTGATGGTGCCTAGCATGGAGCTTATAAATGAAAACAATGCGACCCGTTCGCCGGGCGTACGCTGGCCGGGAGCCTGAACCTGTTTGTTAGGAATGGTGACTACCGCCCCTGGCTCCACTTTGGGATAGGACCGGAAAAACAGAAAGTTACGGGTCCTGAAAGTCCTTCCATTGGGATAAGAAACAAATACCCTTTTTTTCCAGCCCTGCTCGGTGTATCCGCCGGCTTGTGATATGTAGTCGGCATACCTGAATTTAGCGTCAAAGTTCATAACTGACGGGTTGTGTACACCGCCCTGGATCCTTACAGTTTCCGATCGGCGGGGGATGACCAGCGTATCGCCGCTGATCAGCAGCAGATTCGAGGCAAGGGATGGCTTGTCGATAATGGCTTTGATGTCAACCGCAATCAGCTCGCTGCCACGGTAGAAGCGTGCCCCGGGCAGGTAGGCTTCCGGTTTGAGCCCTCCTACCTTTTCAAGAATATCCGATATTCGTTCAAAGTTACTGATGATTGTGTAGTTACCGGGATATTTCACTTCGCCCAGCACAGCAATGGCCTTCTGGGCCTCATACCTGGGCGACTTGCGTACAATGATGATATCCTGCGGTTGCAGTTTGAATTTCTGGTCATCGGGGTTCAGCACCAGGTTGTCGGCCACATCGATCTTAAAGATCCTTACATTCTGGTTTCCAGGCAGGTCCAGCGTATCATTCTTCACGCGGCGGGACACCTCGATACGGTAAGGGATACCTCCTTCGGTGTAACCGCCTGCCTGGAAAATAAGGTCGGCAATGGTAATATCCTTATAATAGTAATAACTGCCGGGGTTGATCACCGATCCGGAAATAGTCAGGAAGGTGAATTCCTTGAGGTCTTCTATCGATTTGATCGTCAGAATATCCCCAGCGAGCAGTGGAATATCTTCTATTTCGCCGTTGATGAGTTTTCTCAAATCGATGGCAACGATCCCGATTTGCGTCTGGCCACTGGATCTTTCCAGGATTGCCCGGTTGAGGAATGCCCTGGGACTGGTGCCCTGGGCTGTCTTTATCAGTTTCAGGACGGTGTTACAACGCTGCTCCAATGCATATGGGCCAGGAACAGTCACCGCACCACGGATTTCCACCTGGTTGATCACCACATCCAGAATACGCTTCACATTGAAAATATCCCCATTTTGGGGGACAAATGAATCCACCTGCGCCGAATCGATGCTGCCGATCACGTAGTTGACTCCCGTGTTGCGCTGATAGTTAAGTGTCTTCGTATAGGCTTCGGGCGTGAAACCTGCCGCATAGCGGATCAGGCTCCCAAGCGCTTCGCCAGGTTTCACTTCAAAAATTCCCGGGCGCTTCAGTTGACCGTTCAGCTCTATACGTGTCTCGAACGGATGGATCAGGATAATGTCCTGGTCTTGTAATGCGATGTTATCCCTCAGATCTGCATCTACAAGGAAACGGTACAGGTCGATCTTTTTGACAACACTATTATTACGGATCACCTCGATATTCCGATAGGAGCCGTTATAGCTCGGGCCGCCTGACATGGAGAGTGCATTAAATGCTGTGGCAAGTGAAGATACCGTATAAGTCCCGGGACGCGCGGCTTCTCCGGTGATCATCACACGAATGCTGCGCACGTTTCCCAATGTAATCGATGAATAGGTCCCCGAACCCGGCCGGTTAAGGGTTGAATAGGCTTCTCTGAGGCGAGCCACGATGCGCTGGCTGGCCTGCTCGACAGTGAGCCCGTTCACATACACGGGCGCGAGGTTGAGCATTTTAACCGTCCCCTCCGGGCTGATCTTCATTCTGAAATTGTCGACCGCATTCCCATAAACGTCCACAACAATCTCATCCTCGGGGCCAAGAATATAGTTACGGGGCGTTGCGATGCGCAGGTTCGGTTCGAATGTCGATGCGGCGCGGGCGATGAAGGAGAACGGCTCCTTCGCGTGGATGCCCAGG
>CAMLNK010000704.1 GCA_946481035.1 uncultured Dyadobacter sp.
GTCCACGGTGTCGCACACGGCGCAGGTGTTACGTTTTGCCGATTTGGAGGTTTCGCTGGATGCTAAAACTGTTTATCGTTCCGGAAATAAGATCAATCTGACGGCACGGGAATTCAACTTATTGGTTTACCTTATCCGCAACCAGGGAAGGGTTATTTCAAAGGTCGAGATCGCCGAGCAGGTCTGGGATATCGGTTTCGATACGGGTACCAATGTTATTGAAGTATATGTAAATTACCTTCGCAAGAAGATCGACAAAGATTATCCGGTGAAACTCATCCATACGCAGTTTGGAATGGGTTATGTGCTCAAAGTAGAATAGGCTATGCAAATCCGCACCCGACTTACGGTTCAGTTTTCCTTGCTGGTAAGCGGTATTTTGCTGGTCACTTTTCTGGCCGTCTACTTTTTTACCTATTATAATGTTACCGAGGACTTTTACGACCGGTTGCGCTCGAAAGCGAAATCACAGGCGGAGCTATTGCTGAAAGTACAAGTACCGCTCATCAATGCGGAAGTACTGAAAGCCCTCGACGAAACCAACCGCGACCTGATTTACGACGAGAATATCTTCATTTTCGACGAAAAAAACCGCCTCATTTACAGCAACTCGACTACCCCGCAGCTCAAAGCACTGCACGTGTCCAACTACTGGCTCGACGAAATCCGTAAGGCCGGGCAAATCCGGTACGACGATGGTGATTACAAAGTCGTGGGTCTTTATTACAAATATCCTTTCAACAAGGCGGTCGTAATGCTGGGCGCGAAGGATTTGTATGGCCAGGCCAACCTTTCGAACCTGAAAACCCTGCTGACCGTTCTGTACCTTATTGTGACGTTCGTGGTCGCGATTGTAGGCTGGATATTCTCGAAACGCGCATTAAGGCCGATCTCGAAGGTTATGAATGCCGTAGAAGGCATTCTGCCGCAAAAGCTCGATACCCGCCTTAATGTACCCAACCAGAAAGATGAGATCGGCCGATTGACGGTCACATTCAACAAGCTGCTCGACCGCATTGAAACCGCCTTTCAAATGCAGAAAATATTTGTCGCAAACGTCTCGCATGAGCTGAAAAACCCGCTGACGAAGATAAAATCACAACTGGAAGTGAGCATGCTCAAAGAGCGGAATCCCTACGAATACCAAATGACGATCCGGTCGGTATTGGAAGATATTCAGGAGCTGGGCCAGCTCTCTAACACATTGCTCGAACTCGCGAAAGTAAGCGAAGACCAGCGTGACCTGCTGACAGAGCTTATCCGCGTAGACGACCTCCTCCTCGACTGCCGAATGAACCTCGCCCAGGCGAACCCCGCCTACAATATTCAACTCAACTTTGACGAACTGCCGGAAGACGACACCTGGCTTGAAATCACCGGGAATACAACGCTGCTCAAAACCGCGTTTCTGAACCTGATGGACAATGCCTGCAAGTTCTCGGATGATAATGCGGTAAACGTTTGCCTGCACCCGTCGCGCGGGCAGCTCGGGCTTACATTCTCGGACAACGGGAAGGGTATTCCCGACAAAGACAAGAGCCTCGTTTTCCAACCATTTTACCGCTCCGACAACACGGCGAACATCAAAGGCTACGGCATCGGACTTTCGCTGGTAGAGCGCATTGTAAAGCTTCACAACGGCAGTATCAGCATCCAATCTAACATTCCGAAGGGCACCACGTTTCGCCTGACTTTTTTGCGGCTCTAAGGAAATTCTAACTTATTATTAACGCCTTTCTAAGTATTGTTGATCTTATTTGTATTGTCGACAGGGCGAAACAATCGCCGAACGACAATTCAAAGGATTTCATTTTTTGTGGTGTTAATAAGCAGATTGGCAGGCGTCTCTCACGTCTGCCAATTTTTTTTGTCAGGTGTGGTCAGGAAGTAGTCAGATGTGGTCAGATATTGTCATTAGTAGTCACGTTTTGTCAGGTGTGGTCAGATATTGTCATTGGTAGTCACGTTTTGTCAGGTGTGGTCATTTGTTGATTGAGATAAAAAAAGAGAGGAGAAACTAGCCGACTGACCAATTTCCCCTCCCATTCTATCAATGACTATCATGACAACACTTGACAATCCCTGACCACACTTGACTACTAATGACAACACCTGACCACAAAACGATCAGAATGTCGTGCACTAGTGCTTCTTTCGGATTTCGATAATCTTCAACTTATTCAGCAACTTGATCACCGGGTAAGTCGGGTCAACTTCGAACCATTTTGAACCGAAGTTGATCGAATTCGGGCGTTTGTGGTGATTGTTCTGGAAGAGTTCACCCATCATCAGGAAATCGAAGATTAATGAGTTTTTGGATTTATCGTCGTTATCGAAGTTCTGGTAGCCATATTTGTGTCCGCTCCAGTTGACGATCGCGCCGTGGATCGGGCCCATCAGGAAGTGGATCGGCAACAGGAAGAAGAATGCCCAGTGCATATCCAGGTAGATGTACGCCAGCACATAGAACACAATGTACAAAACACCCCAGCCCGCTCTCGAAATCCACGAGTCACCCAGTTTTTCCACGAAATTCCACTCAGGGTAATTACGCTCGAAACGGTTTTCGACCGCGCGTTTGCGGTTCAATACCGCGTTGTAAATATTTTTGGTTTCCCACATCATCGTGAAAACGTTTTTGGTATGATGAGGTGAATGCGGGTCTTTATCGGTATCGCTGAAAGCGTGGTGCATGCGGTGCAGGATCGCATATGCACGCGGGCTCAGGTAAGAAGATCCTTGTGACAGATAGGTGAGCAGATAGAAGAACCGTTCCCACGGCTTGCTCATTATGAACATCTTATGAGCGGAATAGCGGTGCAGAAAAAAGGTTTGACAGAATAGTGACAAATACCAATGTACAACAAATACAATCAGGACTATATACATGGAACGGCGGAAAATATTAATATGCTAAACTTTGTACAAAAGTAAGTGCCAAAGGTTAGAAAACCGAAATTTCCCAAACTAAATTTGGAATATAGCCATAGGCCATACCGGCATCCGAACCACCCCCGCCTACTCGATCATGAATGCGTAACTGAGCAGGTTCGCCCCCATTTGCAACGCCTTCCGGCGCATTTCTTCGGGGTCGTTGTACACGCTCTGATCCTCCCAGCCATTACCTAGGTCGGTTTCGTAACTGTAATAGCAAATGAGCCTTCCCTGCCAAATCAGTCCGAAACCTTGCGGTTGCTTGCCGTCGTGCTCGTGTACTTTCGGCAGCCCGTCGGGGAAGTTGTATTTCATATGGTAAACCTGGTGGTCGTACGGGAGTTCTACAAACGAGAGTTCAGGAAAGACCTTTTTCATTTCGCGGCGGACAAACTGGTCGAGGCCATAATTATCGTCCACGTGGAGGAAACCGCCCGACAGCAGGTAATTGCGCAGATTTTGCGCCTCCGCATCGCTGAAAACGACATTCCCGTGCCCGGTCATATGCACAAACGGATAGGAGAAAATATCCGGGCTGCCCACCTCCACGACATCCTCCACAGGATTGATATTCATTTTAAGCTCGGCGTTACAGAACTTGATCAAATTGGGGAGCGACGTTTTATTAGCATACCAGTCGCCCCCGCCGCCATATTTCAGCTTGGCGATTTTGAGTGACGACTGCCCGAACGACGCAATCGAAGCGCAAAGTAA
>CAMLNK010000705.1 GCA_946481035.1 uncultured Dyadobacter sp.
GCGTGGTTCAGGTAAATGGAGTAGGAGATTTTGCCCAGATATTGAAATGGCTTGCTGTTCAGTATTTGGGTGACGATACCGTTCGAGCTGGCGAAAATGACGATGCCGACCGAGAAAATGAATGGAAAAACGAGTTTCCACAGGTTCAGCTCCCAATGGTGTACAAAATACATTGCCGCTACCATAAAGAGCAGGAACGGGATTTCGAACGCGGAAAGCTGAAATGTTTTTTGCCTCAATAACCTGTGTGTGAATATCCCCAGCGAGAAACACAACAGCCCTCGCACATAGCCATAGTCGTAAGCGAGCAGGTATTCGCCTCTCGAATAAATGAAAATACCGGACAACAGCCCCATGAGTGCAAATGCCGCATACTTGAACCGGGGCAGCATCAAAACGACCAGTCCGAACACGACGTAGGAAATCATTTCCGCGGAAATGGACCATGAAGGATAATTATTGCTGATCCAGCCCCCGAATACCGTGCTGGAACCCATAAATGTGAGCGCGTCGAGCGATGTGTACAGGTAATAACCCAAACCCATTCCGCCGACGTTTTTCAACGCGCTGTGTTCGCCGAGGAGGTTGGCTATTACAAAAACGACTTCTGTGTAAAACAGCAGCGGGTATAGCCTGATGAAGCGCTTTTTAAGGAAGGTCAGAAAATCGCCGGTTGTGTGAATGCGGTCGACGTAGTTAAATGCAATTACGAACCCGCTCAGCACGAAGAAGAAGTCGACAAACAAGCTCGCGTTGATGACGAAAAAGTTATTGTAGAGAATCGATTCCTTGAATGCATTATGGTGGTGGGCAATGACCAGGACGGCAAATATGCCCCTTAACCCATCCAGTTGTTCAACTCTGTTCTTCATGCGCGGAATGCTGGAAACCTCCGGGAAGGTTCCACGGCTCGGGGGAGCGTATCAGGTGGTTACGGTGCTTATGGGTTGTGGTGCGGGCCTTGCTACCTTTCTGAATCTCGGAATGGCGTCGAGGTACTTGATGCCCAGGAAGCGTATCATGACCGAATACGGGAACCAGAATGCGATATCGTACGGCCGGCCACCGGTAAAGAGCAGCACCATCATCGACAGGAAGAAATACGCCAGAAACGTCGTCAGAGGATTGGTATGGCGGCGTACTTCGCGGATTACGTACAGGAACAGGAAGAAGTTAAAGCTCGTAAAGAACAGGAACCCGAAAATCCCGTGGTTCACCCACGATTCCAGCAACGGAACGTCGAGATAATCATTCTTGTAACCCCTGCCAAGGAAAATATCCCAGGAATACAAGGTTTCCAAAAATTCTCCAAAACCACTTACGCGGCCCATTGCCGAATAATCGACATCGGCTTCCTCGGAAAGCCTTACCCCGGTGGAGGTAAAGATCACGTTCATGATCCGGTCTTCGAAAATATCCCAATATCCTAAAAGCAGGTTCAGGATATCGCCGTAGCGGGCGAGGAAATAGTAGATTACCACTAATATCAATATGATAAACACCATGTTCCTGAACTTGAAGGCGCTGCCCACAGCCGAAGCGATGTCCGAAAACTTGAAATGAAAAAGGAAATAGGCGCCACAAACGATCCCGAGCCCCAGGTAGCTGGATTTCGCGAGCGATAGTACCACCACACCCAATCCGAAAAGTACCGAGAAGAACAGGAAGAGCCTCGTGAGCAGGTGCTTGGTGTTACCCAGCAAGACCATCGCCGAAAGCAGGGTAATGACCCCGTTCCGGGCAGTAATGTGCGGATTACCACCGGGTTGGGCACCTTCGTTGGCAAAGTTCACCGCGGCCCGCATCCCCGGCGTCCAGTTGGGGTCGGTGATGAGCGAGTAAACGAGGGTAATGTTGGTAAAGAATGAAAACAGGAAAAGTACCTGTATCAGCGTGTCTTTCACGTCGTTAGGGACGTGCATGAGCAATGCCAGGAACCCGAAGGTGAATACGAAGTTTCCGATATCTGCTACGGATTTCCCCTGGTGGTTCATGAAGAAAAAGTACCAGAGCGTCAGCAGCAGGAAAAGCGCCCCGAGGTTGATCAGAATGACATTCGGCTTGTAAAGTCGCTTGAACAACGTCGGCGGAACCATCAGCAACAGCGCAAGTGAGAAGAAAATAGCTGTAAAGACGCTGCTGGCGGGTCCTACGTGGAGCGTATCACGAATAAAAAATATCAGCGGAAAGCCGTTGAACATCATCGCGATGCCCACCGAATACCGGAGATAGTTAAAATTATTGGTTACACTAAATAAGCTCCAATTCATCTGGAAAGCCTGAATCTGATGTACTGAATATCTAACCGCAGAATGAAATAGGCGATTTTACGGACACGGCACCAAAGATACTTCATTTTGTTGACTACGGGAGAGGAGTTCGTTGAAATGTACAATTTTTGTACCCTCGCATGTTCCTCCCGGCCGATGGTCGTAGCGATGGTCGATGACTTCGCGTCCGCATGTACGCGTAGCGCGCCCCCGAGGCCGTCGATCTTTTTGGTGGTCGTCGATTTGTGCGACGTGTACCGCGTAATGAAATCATAATCGAATGCAAAACGGAACGATTCGTCGAACATGCCGTACTTTTCCACCAGCGAACGCTTGAAAAACAGCGACTGGTTGTGGATCTGCATCCCTTCCAGGATCTGGCTGTCGAAATCGTAGGAAGTCGTTTTGAGTATTTCGGTCACTTCGTCGTCGGTGGTGATCATGTACAGGTCGCCATACAGGATATCGACCGGATATTTCAAAGCTGCTTCTCCAAAACGCGTGAAAGTGCCGGGGAAATATACATCGTCGGAATTTTGGAAGCTGATATACTCGCCCGTGGCCCGTTCCAGTGCCTTGTTAATCGCGTGAACCTGCCCGCGGTCCTTCTCGGAAACCCACCAGGAAAGGTATTTTTCATACTTTTTGATAACCTCCACGCTGCCGTCGTTCGAGCCGCCGTCGACGATCATGTATTCGAGGTTCGGATAACCCTGGTTGAGCACGCTCAGGATCGTTCTTTCGAGGAAGGCGGCCTGGTTGTAGGATGGCGTAATGATCGTCAGTTTCGGGTATCGTTGCGCATTGCCGGTCGGCGTAGCCGGGTTCAATGCCGATACGAAGTTCCGCAGGTCCTGGGTGGTTTGTTCTAAAAAATGCATGGAATCCTGTTTCGCTGGTTAAAACTGATCAATATAGGTGGTCAACTCCTTCAATTTCGCGGCAATGCCTTTGCGCATCAGGCGGTTGGGAAGGATATTGGCATACTTTCCAAACGCGGGTCCGCCGCTGAGTCCCAGTTCGTTTTTCTTTCTGATGACAATGCGCTGATACTCCATGAACAATGCCTGAAATGCCTTATTTTCGGTCACCAGCCCGGCGTGGTCCGACCAGATCGGGTCGAAATATCCTAGTCCGGCAAAGTCAAGCGAAACCAGCGGCTGGCCGTCGACTTCGTGGCTATCGTTGTGGGTAATCAGGTTTTTGTTCAAAACTGCATTCAAACCATAATGCCAGCCGGGATTATGCAGCGTCTGCGTCGCGGGGACCCAAACCGGCACATAATTAAGCCACAGCTGATCAGTATTCATACCATTGCAAAGGTCGAAATTCGCGCGGTCGAGCGTGCGGTGAGCCCACCATTCCAGCATTGAAATG
>CAMLNK010000706.1 GCA_946481035.1 uncultured Dyadobacter sp.
TACAAGATAGTCTTCCGGTCATCGCCGCCTGCGAGGTGCTCTAATATCGTTTGCACGGTAATCCTTTTATTCCTAATGGTTGGTTTTCCATTACATAAATCTGGATTAACCGTAATTCTCTCAATCAAGTCAGCCATAATCTATTTACCTAAATAACATACGACATTAGTAAATAAACAAAAAAACGGCCGGATTGTTGCAATCCGGCCGTTTGGAATATGGTTTGGGTTAACCTTAGTTTTTCAATGCTTCGGCACCACCTACGATTTCGAGGATCTCCTTCGTGATCGCTGCCTGACGCGTACGGTTGTACACGAGGCGCAACTCTTTCAAGAGCTCCTGGGCGTTTTCCGTTGCTTTGTCCATCGCTGTCATACGCGCTCCCTGCTCCGATGCATTGGATTCGAGAACGGCACGGTACAACTGGATTTTCAGCGACTTAGGAATCAGTTCCGCAAGGATTTCTTCTTCGTCCGGTTCGAAAATATAGTTAACCTCGGTCTTTTTCGACTTGGTCGATTTGTTTTCAGCTACAATCGGCAAATAGGGATCGGCGTGGATGATTTGTGTCGCTACGTTTTTAAACTCGTTGTACACGATATCCACTGCGTCGTAACGGCCTTCCGAGAAATCTTTCATGATTTCTTCGGCTGCGCTTTTCACGTTTACAAAGCTCAAACGGCCGAAAAGATCGGTGTAAGCGGTGTTAACGGTGAACCCGC
This sequence comes from uncultured Dyadobacter sp., assembly GCA_946481035.1. The sequence goes on from CAMLNK010000706.1 coordinate 723, forward strand.
GGCGTACGAGCGACTCTGCGCCCTTTTTACCGATGGCAAAAATCTCTACATTTCCTTTTGCTGCCTGAGCCGCATATTTCGACTCGATCAGCTGGATTGTAGCCTTGATAACATTGGTATTGAATGCTCCGCACAATCCACGGTCGGAAGTGACGACAATGACGAGCACCTTTTCCACCGCGCGAACGGCTTTCAATGGGCTGTCGGCAGCGCTTTCCGATGCTGACGAAACTGTCAGAAGCATTTCTCCAAGCTTCTGTGCGTAAGGGCGCATTTGCAGAATGCTGTCCTGGGCACGACGCAGCTTGGCTGCCGCTACCATTTTCATGGCTTTGGTGATCTGCTGTGTGGAGTTAACCGAAACGATACGGTTACGTACTTCTTTTAAGCTTGCCATTTTCTGGGTGTTTTAAGCGATCCGGTGATCCTATTATATATGTACTAGGAAAATGCCGGAACGGGTCACGCTCCGGCATTTTTACCGGTGTTAACGATATTTTACAGCAACTTCTTTAGCTACTTTCTCGATAACGTCTGTTACGCTGTTGTCCAGTTTTCCGGCACGCAAAGCAGCGAGTGCTTCTTTATTCTGGCTGGCCAATACGGTAGTGAAATCCTTTTCGAATTCTTTCACACGTGCTACGTCCACGGTATCCAGCAAACCTTTGGTGGATGCGTAAACGGTCGCAACTTGCAGTTCAACAGGAACTGGTGCGTACTGAGCTTGTTTCAAAACTTCCTGGTTGCGGCGTCCCCGGTCGATTGCCAGCTTGGTAGCGGCATCGAGGTCGGAACCGAATTTCGCAAATGCTTCGAGCTCGCGGAACTGAGCCTGATCCAGTTTCAGGGTACCCGAAACTTTCTTCATCGATTTGATCTGCGCGTTACCACCCACACGAGATACCGAGATACCTACGTTGATCGCAGGACGGATACCCGAGTTGAACAGGTTGGATTCGAGGAAGATCTGGCCGTCGGTGATCGAGATTACGTTCGTAGGAATGTAAGCCGAAACGTCACCAGCCTGTGTTTCGATGATCGGAAGGGCTGTCAATGAACCGCCACCTTTTACTTTACCTTTCAATGAAGGCGGAAGGTCGTTCATGTTCGCAGCGATGCTATCATCAGCGATTACTTTCGCAGCACGTTCCAAAAGGCGGCTGTGGAGGTAGAATACGTCACCTGGGTAAGCTTCGCGGCCCGGAGGACGACGGAGGAGCAGGGACACTTCGCGGTAAGATACCGCTTGTTTCGAAAGGTCATCGTAGATTACGAGTGCAGGACGGCCGGTGTCACGGAAGTACTCACCAATCGCAGCACCTGTAAACGGAGCGTAGAATTGCATTGGAGAAGGATCGGATGCACCAGCAGCCACGATTACGGTGTAATCCATCGCGCCGTATTTGCGGAGCGTAGCTTCGATCGACTTGATCGTCGATGCTTTCTGTCCGCAGGCAACGTAGATACAGAATACGGGTTCTCCTTTGTCGTAGAACTCTTTCTGGTTAATGATTGTATCGATCGCCACGGCAGTCTTACCTGTCTGGCGGTCACCGATGATCAGCTCACGCTGTCCGCGTCCGATGGGGATCATCGCGTCGATCGCTTTGATACCGGTTTGAAGCGGCTCGGTTACCGGCTGACGGTAGATTACCCCCGGAGCTTTACGCTCGATAGGCATCTCGAAAGTCTCGCCAGTAATAGGTCCGTTTCCGTCGATCGGCTCAGCCAGCGTGTTTACCACACGGCCGATGATTCCGTCACCCACTTTCACGGAAGCGATTTCTTTGGTACGTTTTACAGTAGCACCTTCTTTGATGTCACTGAAATCCCCCAGCAATACGGCACCCACATTGTCCTCTTCGAGGTTGAGAGCAAGAGCCTTAAGGCCATTCTCGAAAACAAGCAGCTCACCTGCCTGTACCTGGGAAAGACCATAAATGCGGGCAACACCGTCACCAACTTGAAGGACTGTTCCTACTTCTTCGAGTTCTGCTTCTGATCTAGCGCCTGCAAGTTGTTCGCGCAGGATGGCCGAAACTTCATCCGGTCTAACAGATACCATAGTATAATTGACTTATTTAGAGTATAGTAGTAAGTTTTCTGAAAACTGCCGCAAAGGTAGAGTTTTATTTTGGTAAAAACAGAATGATTTAACTAAAACCTGCGATATAAAATTAGATTTTTCCAAGGAAGAGGGCAGAAGGGCTCCGCGGGACGCAAATTTACCGTTTATCAGCTTCTAATAACATTTTTAAAACTTTTTTAGGTACTGATTGTGTTTTTGTTGTAATTGAGATCGTTAATAACACTTATCTAATAAATTCTAATCTTTTCGACCGTCTTTCAGTATAATGTACAAATTAGAAAAAACCATTTTAGCAGCCCTGGCATTTGGAGTATTGGCAACCGCGGAAGGCAACGCACAGACTATCAAGAAAACAACAAAACCCGCCGCAACTGTAAAGAAATCAGCGGCAACACCTGCAAAAACATCGGCAGCTCCTGCAACATTGAAAACATCAGCCGACTCTTTGTCAGCAGCGATTGGAGTTAGCTTCGCAAATTCGATAGCATCACAAGGCATCAAGGACCTGAATAGCGACCTGCTTACCCAGACCGTAAAAGCGGCCCTGAAAGGCGAAAAGACGGCATTTACATCGGATGAGGCGAATATGTTTATTCAAGGTTACTTCACCAAGATGATGGAGGAGAAAGGTGCAGTAGTACGCAAGGAAGGCGAGAAGTTTTTGGAAGAAAACAAGAAAAAGCAAGGCGTAGTGACCACCGAGAGCGGTCTGCAATATCAGATTATCAAAACAGGCGAGGGACCCAAACCCGCAGCTACGGATAAAGTAAAGACACACTACCATGGTACATTGACGAATGGAACGGTTTTTGACAGCTCGGTCGACA
>CAMLNK010000707.1 GCA_946481035.1 uncultured Dyadobacter sp.
CACAATTTGAATTTCTGAACCCGGGAATGCTCGGTCACGCCGATTTCTTCAGGACCGAATATGCGACGCCGATCGATAAGTATCAGGACAAGGAAAAGGCTGCCGAGCTACGCAAACTGGTATACCCATTCATGCTCAAACGCACGAAAGAGGAGGTAGCGACCGATTTGCCGGACAAAACCGAGACGATCCTGTTCTGCGAAATGGGGAACAAGCAGCGGAAGGTTTACGATACATTCCGCGAACGTTACCGCCAGGAAATCGCTGAAAAATTAGCTACCGAAGGCCTCAACAAGAGCAGCTTCCTCATTCTGGAAGCATTGCTCAAGCTGCGGCAGATATGCGACTCGCCGTCCATTTTGTCGGGTGATGAAGATTTTGGAAACGAATCGGCCAAGCTGGAAGAAATTACCCGTGAAATCGAGGAGAATGCTTCTAATCACAAAATATTGATATTCAGCCAATTCCTGGGCATGCTGGACCTTATCCGCAAGCATTTGGAGAAAATGAATATCCCTTACGAATACCTCGACGGACAGACCGTGGACCGCGCCGGGCGTGTGAACCGCTTCCAGAGCGACGATACCTGCCGGGTGTTCCTGATGAGCCTCAAAGCGGGTGGAGTAGGGCTTAACCTTACCGAAGCGGATTACGTGTACCTCGTGGACCCGTGGTGGAATCCTGCGGTAGAACGTCAGGCGATCGACCGTACACACCGTATAGGGCAGACGCGCAAGGTGTTTGCCTATAAAATGATCTGTAAGGACACGATTGAAGAGAAAATTCTGCTGTTGCAGCAACGTAAGCAGGACTTGGCGGAAGATTTGGTAGGCGGCGAATCCGGCTTTATCAAGAAATTGAGCCAGGAAGATATTATGGGGCTTTTCAGTTAACACCGAACGTCAGCTAAATTACTGAATCGGCTTTGGTTCAGTAATTTAGCAGCTTGCTGCCGGCCGTCATATGCAGTAGCCTCTGATTCGCCAATCGCGCGGTGGATTCTGTTTTCAACGAATCGGCGGAAGCGAATTCGAATGTCTGCGAATCGGTTAGTGACTGGTGGGCATATCGCGGTTCAGAAACTCCTCCGTCTTTCGGAGCGAGTGGCGAAGAATTGTACATTTTTTCTACACCATCATGCGGCGCGGTTCCATACCGGGTTTCTTTTTGCACTACGCACAGTACCAGTAAAACTGAGGCAATTAGAAGAGTAATTCCATTTTTCATGTCGGGAGATGCCTATTGTTTAGGGTTCTAAATCAGACAGCACTTCCACAAAGAGCAAATTTCGCGCCAGAAGGTTGGAATCACAGTTTCATATGGTGACAAAAAAGGCCCGTTTCCATGAAAAAACAGGCCCTTTTTTGAATATTCCAATGCATTACTGCACGATTGCGGTGAATTCGATCTCGACAAGGTAGTCGGCCGACACGAGTTTGCTGATCTCGTAGATACCTGTGGTGGGCTTAATCTCCCCAAAGTACGCGCCGTGCGCGCGGGCGATGTCCTCAAAAAGGTTAATATCCGTCGTGAAAATCCGAGTGCGAACCACATCCGCCAGGCTGGCACCGGCATCCTGCAATACCTTCTCGATCCGCTCGATGATGTTGTTCGTTTGCGCGTAGGCGTCATCGGCTTTCACTTTTTCACCGTCCACGATAGCCACTGTTCCGGCCACTTCCACGATATTCCCGATACGAACCGCCCGGCAATACCCCATTTTGTCTTCCCACGGAGATCCTGAGAGTATATTTTGTCTTGACATATTATTGGTTAAGTATTTGAAAACATAAATATAAGCAGGTACGGCTAGTTTTGCCGTTCCCCTTCCCAAATTGCCAGCGCCAGCCGGATTTGCCCGTAATCGAACCGTTCGTTCAGCAATTCGAACAATGGCTTCAACGGATCATTTTTTCCGACGTGGATTTCTTCTGCGGCGGCGATGATGGTTTTGTAGGCGGCCGGTTCGATGAGCGATTTCAAGTCAATGCGATGGCCGTCTTCTTTCAGTTTCACCAAATGCGAAATGATCGTCACCGGGTTCAGGTTCCGTTTTTCGGCGATAACCTTGATGGAATAGCCTTCGTTATAAAGGTCAAAAGTTTCGACAAAAGTCATTCCTTTCATCACACGCGTACCAGGCGCATTGTTCTCCCGTGCAAAATCGAGGATTTCATTGATGAATGCTTCGCCATACCGACGGAATTTTTCGGCTCCCACACCTGAAACCGCTTTCATTTGTGCTTCGGAAACCGGTTTCTTCTGCGCCATTTCCGACAAGGAAGCGTCGCTGAAAACGACGTAAGGCGGCACGCCCAGCGTGTCGGCCAACTGTTTGCGAAGCTGGCGGAGGCGTTCGAAAAGCGCGTCGCGAATGATTTCCTGCTTCGGTTTTTCTTTGGGAACGAGCTCTTCTTCTTTCGCTTTGCGTTCGGCGAGCGGAATGAATTTAACGAGTTCGATCTGCCGTTCGCCCTTCAAAACTTGCCAGCTTACCGGGTTCAGTTTAAATGAATGCGCCTCGTCGTATGCAATGTCCATTACGCCGGAATTAAGCATTTGCCCCAAATATTCCGACCATTCATCCCCTCTCAGTTCGTGCCCGACGCCGAAAGTAGGAAGCCGCTCATAGCCGTGTTGCAGGATATTCCGGTTGCGGCTGCCGCGAAGAATGTCGATGAGCATACCCATAGCCACTTTTTGTTCCGTGCGGGCGATACCTGAGAGTGCTTTTTGGGCGATTATTGTCGCGTCGAAGCGGGTGCGTGGGTTACGGCATACGTCGCAGTTGCCGCAATCGTGGTCGACCGGCTCATTGAAATAACTCAAAAGAATGCGGCGGCGGCAGATATCCGCTTCGGCATATTGCTTCATCCGGTTGAGCTTGGCATGCAGAAGTTCCTTCTGCTCGGCCGACTGGTCCGAATTGTTGATCATATCCTGCCGGGTGATAATGTCCATGTAGCTGTAAAACAGTACGGTATCGGCACTGGCTCCATCGCGGCCGGCCCGTCCGATTTCCTGGTAAAAGCTCTCCACGTTCGAAGGCAAATTATAATGGATTACCCAGCGCACGTTGGATTTATCGATACCCATCCCGAATGCGATCGTGGCAACAATTATCTGAATATCATCCCTCAAAAAATTCTCCTGCACCTGCGAGCGCTTGTCGCCCGTCATGCCCGCGTGGTAGTATGCGACGCGGAATCCCGCTTTTTGCAAGCTGGCCGCCACAGTTTCGGTACCTTTCCGGCTGAGGCAATAAATAATGCCCGGTTGGCCTTCATGCTTTTTAATGAAACGCTGGATTTGCTCGATACGCTTTCTTCCCGGCAGCACATTGAGGCTCAGATTAGGCCTGTCGAAGCTCGAAATGTAGGTTTCGGCGTGCTCGATATTCAGCTGTTTCAGAATGTCACGGCGTGTCACACGGTCGGCGGTGGCTGTGAGGGCTACGATCGGGACATCGGGGAAGCGGACTTTCAGCAAGTTCAGTTGGCGGTATTCCGGCCGGAAATCGTGGCCCCAGGACGAAATACAGTGCGACTCGTCGATCGCGAAAAGCTGCACATTCCATTCGCGGAGCAGATCAAATGTATTTCCTGCAAAAAGCCTTTCCGGCGCAATATAGAGCAGTT
>CAMLNK010000708.1 GCA_946481035.1 uncultured Dyadobacter sp.
GCGTGCCACGCGGGTGCTGCCTTGCTGCACCTGGCAGGAGTACACTTCATGCAGGTCGCCGAGAATATCTTCCAGGAAATGCGGCGCGATGATGATCGTCAGCAGCCTGTCGACCCATCGGGGCGGGCGGTTGTGGTGCGGGATCTTTTCCATATCATGAAAAGCTGAGTTTGGGTTGCAGCTTTTCCGCCGGAATAGCCTGCCATAGTTGCTGCCGGATCTCGTTGATCTCCTGCAATGCACGGTTTCCATAATTGGTAATGCTGAAAAACCGCTTGCGCCGGCCGCCGCGCTCGGCCGTGGCGCCGCCCATTTCGGAGGTTAGAAAGCCTTTTTCTTCCAGCCGGTATAAAGTGGCGTGCACCGCGCTCAGCGAAATGGACCGGCCCGTGTATTCCTGCACGCGTTCCCAGATGGTCACGCCGTAAGCTTCATCGGTACAGCCGGCCACCACGAGCAGGACAATTTCTTCAAATTCCCCCAGGAAAGTTCTTTTCATAATTCCGGACAGCTTATTAGTTATAATAATGCAAAACAAATACTTTGCCAAAATGTAAAAATGCTGTTTTGGATGAATTATGGTACTTTTTGTGGTTGTTCTTTTGTCCGAAAGCGAACAGTTTTGTCCGGGGCTGGACGCGGGATGAAAATTTTTTCGTAAATCCTGTAACGTTTCCCGCAGCCGGTCGTCTATGCCATTGAATATGGATTTACAAGCCTTCAACCAACGCATTCTGCCCGTCCAGGGGCGCCTGTTCCGACTGGCGCAAATGTTTCTTCGCAACCGCGAGGAGGCAGAGGATGCCATTCAGGATGTGTTCCTGAGGCTTTGGACCAACCGGCAGCAGCTGGAAAGTTACCAGAGCGTGGAGGCGCTGGCAGTGCAGATGACGAAAAACCTTTGTCTGGACCGGCTGAAATCCCATCATAAACAGAAAACAAGTAACGAAACGGATATGGTAGCCATGCAGGCAGCGGATGTTTCACCTTACCGGCAGGTCGAGAATAGCGACAGCGCGGGGTTGATGCACCGGCTCATCGGTGAGCTGCCCGAGCAGCAGAAACTGGTATTGCACCTGCGCGACGTGGAGGAATATACTTTGGAAGAAATCGAGGAGGTGACCGGGCTGAGCAATGCGAATATCCGTACGATCCTTTCGCGGGCAAGACAAAAGTTGCGCGAGAATTATTTAAAAGCAGAGAATTATGGCACTGGATATTGAGAAGCTATTAGAGAAATATTACGACGGCGAAACGTCGCTGGAAGAGGAGCGGGCATTGAAGCAGTTTTTCCAGAGCGGCGACGTGCCGGAGCATTTGCAGAGCCACGCGGCACAGTTCGGCTATTTTGCCTATGCACGCAAGGAGCAGCCTTCGCTGACTTTCAACCATGACCTGGCATTAATGCTCGATCCGCCGACGCGGGGGCCGGTGCAGAGGCTGGGGACGTGGCTGCTGCGCATTGCGGCCGGGCTGGCGTTGCTGATCATTGGATTCGGCGCTGGGTGGTTGTTTCAGGCCAAATCTCAAAACGGGGCGGCATTAAGCGCTTTTGATGGAAAAGAAGCCGGGCAGGTTGAGGAAATGAAAAAGGTACTCGCATTTGAACAAATGAATAATACCTCGGCGAGCGAGCGCATTCAGGCGGTGAACCATAGTTATAATATCCCGGACGTCGACCGCGACATTACACAGCTGCTGATCAACACCCTCAATTTTGATCCGAATGTGAATGTGCGGCTTGCGGCTTGCCAGGCATTGACGCACTTCGCGGGCGAAACCGAGGTGAAGGAAGCAATGATCCAGTCGCTGGCGATCCAGACGGACCCTAATATCCAGATCTCGCTCATCGAAGCGCTCGTGGCGATCAAAGAAAAACGGGCGGTGGACCAGTTCCAGCAGCTCGCCCGCAACCAGGAGGTTCTCGACGTGGTACGGCTGAAAGCCACCGAAGGCATGAACCGTCTCAACGCGGACGTCTGACAATGCCCCTTTTCCAGGGAATGAATTCCCTGGTTGGGGATATGGTTCGGGCCGATGGCCCTCTATGCAAAGATATTTTTAACCAGGGATTTCAATCCCGGGACCAAACAGGCAAATAAATCCTAATAATAAATAACCATGAAAAAAGTACTGTTAATCAGTGCGGGGCTCCTTTGGGGCCTGAGCATTGCGTGCGCCCAAACTCCCGAATACAAGACAAAACTGGCCAATTCGAAAGATAAAAAGGTGGTATTCGAACTTTCGGCCAGCACGGTCAAGATCGAGGGGTATAATGGCGATGAGGTGATTATCCAGGCGTCTTCCGGCTTTGAGGCTCCGCCGGACCGTGCCAAAGGCTTGAAACCATTGTATTATACGGCGGTCGATAACTCGGGTATCGGGCTATCGGTGACGCCCGACGCTTCGGGGCTGAAAATCGAGAAGGCGACCCGCAAGGCGATCAAATACACTATTAAACTGCCGCGGCAGGTGGCTGTGAAGTTCGTGGAGACTAACTGGCAGGGAGGTTCGGGGCTTACGATTTCGAATATGGACGGTGACCTTGAAATCAAAACGAACAACACGAACATTGTTCTCAACAACATTACAGGGCCTGTGGTGGCCAATACCACCAGCGGAGAGGTAACCGCCACTTTCTCAACCCTCGCACAAGGCAAGCCAACGGCCATTTCGTCGATCAGCGGGGATGTGGACATTACCTTGCCGGCGGCGGCCAAATCGAACCTTAAACTGCGGTCGATCAACGGGGAAATGTACACGGATTTCGACCTGGGCGTGAAAGGCAGCAAAGACGGATTATCCAAAGTCGGGGGTATGGCCAATGTCGACGGGGCGATCAACGGAGGGGGAGTCGAAATGACGCTCAATACGATCAGCAGCAACATTTATATCCGCAAGCAGAAATAACACCTAAACCTGCATCTGTTACCATGAAAAAGATATTGTTATTAGCCATCCTGGGCGCGGTATGCGCGCCCGCTTTTGCCCAGAAGATCATCGACAAAAAGCTGCCGTACGAATCCGGCAAGACCGTGAACCTCAACCTGCGCTTTGGCGACAGCATTCAGGTGCGGTACTGGGACAAACCCGAGGTGTCGGTGCATATGTCCGTGAAAATTAACCAGAACAAGCTGAACGACGCGTTTGTAGTCACTACCAGCGCTACTTCCGACGAAATCATCCTGAAAACCGATATCGACAAGGAAAAAATAAAGGGGGGGAAAGGAGAGGACTGCCCGGGCGAAAAGAGCTCGTGGAGCAGCGACGACGGCAAGAACCGCTACTACGTGTGCAGCGACATCAACTACCAGGTAACTCTCCCTCGCAACGCCAAATTGAAACTGGAAACCATCAATGGGAATATCGATATTCAGGGCGCTACTGCCGCCGTGGCTGCCAAAACGATTAGCGGCTACGTGGATATGTCATGGCCGAAATCCAAAGGTGCCAATGTAGCCGTGAAAACGATCACGGGCGAAGTATACTCCGACCTTGATATTGATTTCGGTAATAAAAAAGATAAAAACCCGATCGTGGGCTATCTGCTGGAAGGCAAGTTCAACGGCGGTGGGCCGGATGTGAAGCTGGAATCGATCAGCAATAATGTATACCTGCGAAAAAAGGATTAGCAA
>CAMLNK010000709.1 GCA_946481035.1 uncultured Dyadobacter sp.
TTCGGCGAGCATGGTGTGGGGATCAACTCGTCGGTGCAATATCCGCTGATGACCGAGCTGAAAGCCAACTATAAAGCGTATTTCAAACATGTAGTGGCTGCTTCCTGGGATGCCGGCTGCGTGCTTTCGGCGGGAGAAAGCAAGATTTCCCGCTCGGGACTCTATATGGACCCGGAAGCGCCCGAGATGCTGACTTTACAGATGGTGTACGGCACCCGCGCCGGGCTGCGCGACCCGCATTCGATTATGCTTTCCAGATCCGCTTCGCTGGCATTATTCGGGGACGTCGACCCGGTGAACCGGGCCTTGAAGATCAGCAACAAGCTCGATGTGAAGGTGACCGGGGTGTACGAAGACCTTCCTCAGAATACGCAATTCAATCAGGTCAAATTTCTGGCGCCATTTGTACTTTGGGAGCTCGATAATCCGTGGATCAGGGAACGGGCTATGACCGATTGGCAGAATCATTTTATGAAAATTTACGTCGAGCTCCGCCCGGATACCGACTTTGAACAGCTTTCCGCGGATATCAAGAATGCGGAAATGAAAAATCTCGCAGGTTTTCCCGAGGTGGCTAAAAACAAGCCTGAGGTATTCCTGCTGCCCATGCGCGACTGGCATTTGCATAATTTCAAACGCGGCATGCCCGATAAAGGCCCGCTGCAAATGGTGTGGCTGATCAGCATTATCGGTGCATTTGTGCTATTGCTTGCCTGTATCAATTTTATGAACCTTTCCACCGCCCGCTCCGAAAAGCGGGCGAAAGAAGTTGGTATCCGCAAGTCGATGGGTTCGATGAGGAGACAGCTGATCAACCAGTTTTTCAGCGAATCATTTGTGGTAGTCACCCTTGCATTCGTGTTGTCGATTTGGGCTGTATCGCTGGCATTGCCGTGGTTTAATGAGCTAGCGGCGAAGCAGATGGCCATTCCGTGGACGAACGTGTGGTTCTGGGCTGTGAGCCTTGGGTTTATTGTCCTCACGGGTACGCTGGCGGGAGGGTATCCTGCATTGTACCTGTCGTCGTTCCAGCCGGTTAAGGTTTTGAAAGGCACATTCCGTGTGGGGCGTTTTGCCTCGGTCCCCCGGAAGATGCTTGTGGTGGTGCAATTCACCGTATCCGTTACTCTTGTGATAGGTACCCTTATTGTTTTCCGCCAGATCCAGTTTGCCAAAAACCGGCCCGCCGGCTACACGCGGGAAGGGCTTTTGATGGTGGAAATGAAGTCCGGGGACTTTTACGGCAAGCACGAACTGCTCAAAAATGAATTGCGGCGCACCGGCGCGGTAACCGATATCGCCCAATCCATGGGAAAAGTTACAGAAGTATGGTCCGGTAACGACGGCTTCGAGTGGCGTGGAAAAAGCCCTTCCGCGAATGAAAGTTTCGGCTCATTGATGGTCAGCTCGGAATACGGCCGGACGGTCGGCTGGCAGTTTGTGCAAGGCAGGGACTTTTCGGAAACCCTTGCCTCGGACTCGTTGGGTATGGTCGTCAACGAGGCGGCGGTGAAGTATATGGAGCTGAAAGATCCGATCGGCGAAGCGGTAAGCTGGAAATTCCAGGAGCAGCCTGTGAGGCACTACCGGATACTCGGCGTGATTAAAGATGTGGTAATGGAATCGCCGTACGAACCTACCCATCCAACGGTTTTCATGATCAAAGCGCACGGAGGGCCCAACTGGATGCACATCCGTATCAATCCCAATATCAGCGTCAGTGAAGCCTTGCCCCGCATTGAATCCGTTTTCAAGAAACTGATCCCGCTCGCCCCTTTTGAATACAAATTCGCCGACGAAGACTACGCCCTCAAATTCGCTGCCGAAGAGCGTGTGGGTAAGCTGGCCTATTTCTTCGCCGTGCTGGCCATTCTGATCTCCTGCCTGGGGCTCTTCGGGCTGTCGTCCTTCATTGCCGAGCAGCGCACGCGCGAAATCGGTGTGCGGAAAGTGCTGGGTGCCTCGGTTTTCAATGTCTGGAAGTTGCTGTCGAACGAGTTTATCGTGCTTGTCACCATCGCGTTCGCGCTCGCCACGCCCGTCGCCTACTACCTGCTGAGCCAGTGGCTGGAAAAATACACCTACCGCATCGAACCTTCCTGGTGGATTTTCGCTGCAACCGGGCTCGGCGCCATGACCATTACGCTATGTACGATCAGTTTCCAGAGTATCAGGGCAGCGCTGGTGAATCCGGTAGTGTCGCTGCGGGCGGAATAATGCTATGTAACGAGGAGTCGACAAAAAGTTTTTCTAGATTTGAAGATTACAATTCGAATCTCCTCTTTCCGTATGCGTTTGTTCAAAATCTGCTGTTGGCTATTGCCGATTGTTTTACTTTGGTGTACCCATGATTTGTTTGCTCAAAAGAACCAAAATTTCAAGCTGTATTTAAGGAATGGGACTGTGGAGCCTCCGGCTAATTTGTCGGAGGGAAGTCCTGTTATAGGGCTTCGGAAGAACAGTGCTACTGATGCCAAAAGACTGGTGATCATCCAGTTTTACGATATACCTGCCGAACAGTCCATTGAGCGGCTGCGGAATGCCGGTATCGATTTGCTGGAATATGTTCCTGAGAACGCGTATACGGCCACCCTCAGCGGGGAGCCTGACACTGCTTTGCTTCGTTCGGCTAATGCACGCTCCATTTTGGAGCTGGCGCCGTCCCGGAAAATAGATCCTCTTTTGAACGGCCCGGACTTCCCTGAACATGCCGTGAAAGTGCCGGGGAAAGTAGATGTACGCATTAGCTACCCCCGTTCTATTGATTTGAAGAATATCAGGGAGGATCTTCAAAAAAGTAACTTCGAAATCCTGTCGGAAGCGCTCAGCAGTTACCAGATTCTGGAAGTCCGGTCGGAACAAAACCGTTTGCAGGAGTTAGCCGCGTTGCCGTGGTTGCAGTATATAGCAGCCATACCTGCACCGGGCGAGCCGCTCAACGACAAGAGTGCAGCCGACAGCCGGGCCAATGTGCTTGGGTCGATGCTGCCGGGCGGGCGCAAACTGGATGGTGAAGGAGTGACGATCGGAATCGGGGATGCCGGTAATCCTTTCGAACACGCAGATTTGACGGGCCGCGTGGTCAGTTTTACAAGACAATCCAGCTACTGGCACGGGTTGCATATCGCCGGAACCGCAGCCGGAGCGGGCATTGTAAATGAAAAGTATAAAGGTTATGCGCCGAAAGCGAACATTGTAATGCAATATCCCGATGATATCTGGGGAAATGCTGCAACGTATGTTCGTGACTTTGGAATGGTGGCAACGAACAATTCCTGGGGTACCGGCGGCAATTCCTGCGGCTCATTCGGGGAGTACAACGAAAACTCCTACATTTTGGACAGACAGGCTAGTGAACTGCCCGGTTTGCTGCATGTTTACGCGGCAGGAAACAGCGGAAATGTGAGTCCGTGCAATGGATTTACGGGAGGCTTTGGCACTGTGCAGGGCTACCATGCGTCCGCCAAAAACGTACTGACTGTCGGGCGGCTAGGGGTGGACGGAACAATTTCAGTGGCTTCGAGCCGCGGGCCCGTACTCGACGGCCGGATCAAACCGGAACTGATAGCCCCAGGTGGAAATATCTTCTCCACGCTCCCGAACGACACATATCAGCA
>CAMLNK010000710.1 GCA_946481035.1 uncultured Dyadobacter sp.
GTTACTTATGGCTAAGGATTTGAAAAGACTTCTTCAACCGGTTCCTACCCTGCTGATCGCAGCCAGTGGCGATAAACAAAAATCACTATACGATATTATCATTTAGAACCTTATTAAAGTGCTTCGGTTTTTGCCTCGGCGAACCGGGGCAATGTGGCTATCAGCATGCTACGATTTAAATCGCCATACAGCCTCGAAGTCATGCGATTCTAGCATTTTTGCAGCGATTTTCAAGGCACCATTTTTCCGGCGGACACTATACCACCAAACACCCGGGGATTAAAAATAAATTAGAAAAAATAAGAAACCGCTTAGCTTTAATTATTATACTTTTTCGATCTTTATGACGTCTCAACCAAAGAAGACGCTCAATCCCTAACAAACGTAAAGCATGTCCCCTATCAACGATTTACTCCCTAACCTGTTACCGCCGCCGCGGCCAAAACAGAGGCAAACGTATAGCAATATAAGTAACTGGCGGGTTCCGAAATAATCTCTCATTTCCCGGCCTGAACTGTCTTTTCCCCTTTTTCGGAATAGCAACCACTTTTTTAACCGATCACTTACCGATCGGTTACAACCATGAGCTGCCTGCTCGTGTCTCGTGTTTGCTATATCTTTTCAGAAAGGGAAATGCATAGTCGACAGGTCAAGGAATGTTTTTAAAAACATCCGACACCAGGTGTATCAGGAAATAATAACTCAGATTATTGATGGATTCCGCTCCGGCAACATCGCTCATTATCGCAACTTATAACTGGGCGGAAGCGCTGCATTGCAGCCTTTTGAGTGTTATAAAGCAAAAAATTCTACCAACGGAGGTGGTCATCGCCGACGACGGCTCCGACGACCGGACGAAAGAGGTGGTCCGCAAAATGCAGGAAATTTTTCCTGTGCCGATCATCCATGCCTGGCACGAAGACCTGGGGTTCCGCAAAAGCCAGATCCTCAACAAGGCGATCGGACAATGCTCGGGCCCGTACGTGATCCAGGTGGATGGTGACGTGCTGCTGCATGCCTCATTCGTGCAGGACCACCTGGCCGCGGCCGAACGCGGCGCCTTCATACGCGGTACGCGTGCGCGCCTCACGCCCGCGAAGACCGACGAGCTGCTCCGCAATACCGATACCGACATTCGCTTTTATTCAAAAGGGGTTTACAACCGGCTTAACGCTGTGCGGCTGCCGGTGCTGCGATCGCTGGGACAGCGCAAGGAAATGAAAAGCCGTAGTGTCCGCGGAAGCAACCTGGCCTTTTGGAAAGACGATTTCCTGCGCGTGAACGGCTATAACAATGAACTCAGCGGATGGGGCCACGAGGACGAAGAACTGGCAGCCCGCTTCATCAATAATAACATCATCAAAAAGATCGTGAAGCTGGGAGCGGTACAATACCACCTCCATCACGAAGAATTGCCCCGGTCGAACGAGCCGGTTCACCGCCAGATCATCCAAGATACCCTGCTAACAAAAGTTAAAAGATGCCTCAATGGATATGAAAACCTTGCCTAAGAGCTCGCTGATTATCTCCACTTACAATTGGCCGGAAGCATTGCGTCTTTGCATGCTCAGTGTCTTGGAGCAGTCGGTATTACCGGATGAAGTGATTATCGCCGACGATGGTTCTACCGGGCAAACGGCGGAGGTGATCGATGCGATGCGGGCGTCATTCCCGGTAAAACTGATCCACGTCTGGCAGGAAGACGAGGGTTTTCAGCTGTCCAAAATCCGGAACAAGGCTATTGCCACAAGTTCCTGCGATTACATTATCCAGATCGACGGCGACCTGATTTTGCATAAACATTTCATCAAAGATCACCTTGCATTGAGCAGGCGCGGTGCATTTGTGGCGGGAAGCAGGGTTTTGATGGACAAGGAATTGTCGGGGAGAATGCTCGACCGGCGGCAAGCGCGGGTTACCCCATTCCAGTCGGGGTTAGGCAATTTCACGAACCGGTTCAGCATCGCTTGGCTGAGCAGGTACATGGCCGACCGCTACAAAACGCACGACATATTTGCGTTGCGCGGCTGCAATATGGCATTCTGGCGCGACGACCTGCTGCGCGTGAACGGCTATAACGAAGTGTTTCACGGCTGGGGCCGCGAGGATAATGAAATTGCTGTCCGGCTGCTTAACTCGGGTATCCGAAAGCGTGCCGCCAAATTCGCCGGGGTCGTTTTTCACATTTACCATCCCGAGGTGGACCGCGGCCACTGCCCTAAAAATGAAGCTTTCCTCACCGATGCGCTGCTGAACAAGACAATGTATTGCAGCCAGGGCCTTGATCAATACCTCGCCGACATCGAACCGGTACAGCTGGTGGAGCGGGAATTTGCACTTTAATGCATGGGTAACAGCCAATTGATCTCCGTCATCCTGGTCACGTACAATGCAGAAAAGTATTTGCAGCGGTGCCTGGACAGCATTTACAGCCAGCACTATCCGCATATCGAGGTGGTGGTGATGGATGGCGGCAGTACCGACGGAACGGCCGCTGTTCTTCAAAACAATGCCGGCAAACTCGCTTTCTGGAAAAGTGAAAAAGACGGGGGTATCTACGAAGCCATGAACAAGGCCCTCGACCACGCGCGGGGGCAATGGATCTATTTCATCGGCGCCGACGATATTCTTACGCCTGCATTCTCGCTAATGGCAGCAGAATTAACAGATCCGCACGCCATTTACTACGGCAGCGTGCTGAAAGCCGGCCAGAAATACCTGGGAAAAATGGCGCCCTACAAGCAAGCTAAAACGGGCATCAATCACCAGGCGATCATTTACCCGGCCAGTGTGCTCTCGGTGCGCAGGTATGACACGCGCTACCGCATCTCTGCCGATCACGTGTTCAACATGCAGTGCCATAGCGACAAGCATTATCATTTCATTTTCAAGGATTTCGATATTGCAATTTTCAATGATACGGGCATATCATCCTTGCAGAAAGACAATGTTTTTGAGAAAGAGAAAGCCGGGCTTATCCTGAAACATTTCGGGACGGCTATTTATTTGAGGTTTCTGTTCAAAAGGCTGAAAGAACGGCTTTTCAGGCATTAGCGGCGCTGCATTATCATCCCTTCATTTCTGTCGAACACGATCTTGGGCGGTAGCCCGAGCAGTTTCGCCGCCAGGCGGTCCCGCCATTTTCTTTTTGGAATAATTTGGATTAAACCAATCATCACACGGCAAAAGGCGAGCTGCAATGCATTGCTGTTTTCGCTTGCCAGAAGATGTTTTACCTCGCCCAGATATTGATCGCGCTGGTTGTAGCTTTTCTGGTTTTCGGTGCGAAAACGGAAACCGCCCAGCATGAACGACGTGGAATATAGCCGCTGATATTTAAAAAACCGGAGCCAAAGTTCGAAATCGGCCGCCAGTGAATGGTTTTGATCGATAAAAGCGCCCGCTTGGTCCCAGAGCGTGCGTCGCCAGAAAACCGATTCCTGCTGGATGAACCGCCCCCCGAACAGTTGAAGCCGCAAACGCGACCAGCGCTGGCCGTAGGGAAGGTCGTCGTATAGGAAAGACCGCCCCGCCTCGTCGAAATATGTGTTAGCACCCATCAGCCAATGCACCTCCCCGAAGCGCCCGAATAGTTCCGCGACCGTAAAAAGCGA
>CAMLNK010000711.1 GCA_946481035.1 uncultured Dyadobacter sp.
ATCGCCTTCAATGATCAATGTTTCCATATCGCATTCAATTGGAAATCAAATATACCAATTTTATTGCAATCAAAATTAATACCCAAGACCTGACCTGCTCACACCTGGTCAGGTCCTATTGCAATATCAGTTAGTCGCCAAACTCCCGAACGGGAAAATAGCAGAAGAGACATGCGCCCGGTTCATGATTTGGCCCAGCTCTTTGGCCTTGTCTGGAAATTGCGGAGTGAGATTGCTTCTTTCTTGCGGGTCTTTTGAAAGATCGTAGAGCTCGACCAACGCATCGGGATTACCTGCTGCTTTCAGCCTTACCGCTTTCCAATTCCCCTGACGCACCGCTTGTCTTCCGCCCTGTTCATGAAACTCCCAATACAGGTAATCGTGCTTTTTCTGTGTCGGCTTGCCTTTTAATGCATCCGTAAACGAAATGCCGTCGATATAGCGGGGTGAGGAAGCATTGGCCAACTCCGCGAATGTGGGCAGCACATCCCAGAATGCACCGATATAATCGCTTTTTGAGCCGGGTTTGATCACTGCCGGCCAGCGTGCCGCGAATGGCTCGCGGATACCGCCTTCGTACAAATCGCGCTTCACGCCACGGAACCCTGCATTGCTATTGAAAAAATTCGGATCGGCACCGCCTTCGACGTGCGGGCCATTATCGCTGGTAAAAATGATGAGCGTATTCTTGTCAAGGCCTTTTTCTTTCAATTTATTCACCACCTGGCCTACGTACAGATCCAGGCGTGCCACCATCGCGGCGAAAGTCGCATGAGGAAACTCCAGTGATGCATAACCACCGTCGGTAGCGCTCGGACCGTAATCCGCCCCTTTGTAGGGTTTTTCTTCAAATTTGCCTTTGTAATACCTGAAAAGACTGTCGTCCGGCACCACCAGCTCTGCGTGCGGGAGGATGTAGGGTAAAAACAAAAAGAAAGGCTGCTTGCCGTCCTGCGCGTCCACAAAGCTGAGTGCCTTTTTCTGAATCACGTCCGGTGCATATTCCTTGTTATGGATGAGGCCCCTGTTACCTTCCAGGGGTATTTTTTTAGTGTTATCCCAAAGATGTTCCGGATAGTAACGGTGCGCCAGGCTCTGGCAGTTGTAACCGTAAAAGCGGTCGAAACCCTGCTTGTTTGGATCGCCTTCCGATCCCACAGGTCCCAGGCCCCATTTCCCGAAAGCCGCCGTAACATACCCCGACTTTTTAAGCACTTCCGCAATGGTAACAACTGAGTCGGCAATAGGCTGCTGGCCCTCCGGCTCAACACTTTTGTTGCCGCGGATATACGTATGGCCCGTATGCTGGCCCGTCAGCAACGACGAGCGCGAAGGCGCACACACGGAGGTACCGGCATAAAACTGGCTGAAAATCATTCCTTCCCTGGCGAGACGGTCGATATTAGGGGTTTTGATCAACTTTTGCCCATTGAAACCCACATCACCATAACCGAGGTCGTCGGCCAGGATAAATACAATATTTGGGCGCGCCGGTTTAGGAGTTTGGGCTTGGGCATGGTGGCAGAAGAACGATGTGGCAAAGAGGGGAACCAGGAAAAAATACTTTTTCATTGTGGACTAGATTAATACACTTCAGAAAGACATAGCAACCCTTGTGTTACTTGAATTAAACGCGGTGGCTGTCTTTAAAATTGGGGGAAAGCGCCTGTTTCGGCAGTCGCAAAACCGGATTTTACAAATCCGGAAACCGGGGGAGCAAAAAGCAAATTGCAATGTATCTTTGTTCCCGATACCCTACGACAGCCCGGACGACTGGCATGAATTGACAACCACCGAAAATTCCGGCAAGTCGCGCCTGGACTGTCTCTTAGGGTATCGGAAAGCAGATACGTTCTGAATATTGTGAAGCGGGAGCTTAATATAATCTACTTGTTTGATAGACAAAGTAAGGATAAATCGATTAAACAACCAAATGCCCCGAAAAGAATTTGTGTTTTTTTGACGGTTAATTTTCTACCTATTTCAGCAATTTCACAGGATAGCCGCTGAATTTACTATCGTCTGTAAGCAACCAGAAATCTTCTACTTGCGATTGTGCGATCAGCAATCGGTCAAAAGGATCTTTGTGAATCAAGGGAAGCTGCTGGTAAGCACCCAAATGCGGGATTCTGATGTCAACCAGTTGTACTTCCGCAGGAACCAGGCGATCGATAGGACTGGGAATTGATAGTTTGAACAAACCAGCTTTGATCGCAATCTCCCAAAGCGATCCCAAGCTAAAAAATAGCTCGTTTTCTTTGTTTTCGATAAGGTCAATCTGTGTTTGGCTCAACCTCTCATCGTCGGTCAAAAACCATAGGAGAATGTGGGTATCAAGCAGTATTCTCATTCAAGTGCATTAAAATCTGTTAGTTCATCCGTGAAGTTATCGGGAACGCGAGAGATAATGTTTTTGCCTGAGCCTCTTTACAATTCAAGTTTGGATGCGTTTGGGGATTCCTGAAACAAGTGATGCGCCCACTCCGGCTTATCCCTGAATTCCTTGTCGTGCAAGGCTTCCAATTGCCTTTTGAGCAATTCGTTTTCCTTCTTCAATGCATCAAAATCTTTTTGAGAAATAACAGGAGTACCCATGGCTTGAATTTACATGCTAAGTAAATTTAAGACAAGTACTCCTGAAATCCAATCCTTATTTTTTAACGGCACGCCCGATTTCCCGAACGTTTTTTCCCGTCTTCTGCTGCAAATCATCGCCCATATCTTCCCGCGCGGCGTCGGCGATTTTTTCAAGCTCGGCTACGATTTCCGGGTTTTGTTCCAGCACGTCGTAACGCTCGCTCGGGTCGCGGGCGAGGTTGTACAATGCTTTCGGGAACTGATGATCTTCGGGTGCCGGGCCGGGCTGGCCGTTTTTGCCTGGTAACGACCCTTCATATGTGCGGCCCGGGTGCGCGAAAACGAGCTTCCAGTCACCTTTACGCACAGCTTCCAGGCTGTTTTTACGGTAATAATAAAGAAAGCTCGTGCGCGGCGTCTGGCTCTCGTCGCCTTTGAGCAATGCGCTGAAATCGAGGCCGTCGATTTTTTCCTTGGGCAATTTGGCACCGGTCAGTTTAGCGATGGTCGGGAGGACGTCGAGGGCCGAAAGTAGTTTATTGGAAACCCTTCCAGCCGGGACCACGCCCGGCCAGCGCATAATGCAAGGCTCGCGTTGGCCGCCTTCGAAAGAAGTTCCTTTGCCTTCGCGAAAACCACCCGCCGAGCCGGCATGGTCGCCGTAATTGAGCCAGGGGCCATTGTCACTGGTGAAGATCACGAGGGTATTGTTGTCCAACCCCTGCGCTTTCAGCTCTTTCATAATCTCCCCTACCGACCAATCGAGCTCCATCATCACGTCTCCGAAAATACCTCTTTCACTTTTGCCGCGAAACTTCGCGGATGCAGCCAGGGGCACGTGCGGCAGCGGGTGCGGTACGTACAGGAAGAATGGCTTGTTTTTGTTTCTCTTGATAAACGAAACTGCCTTTTCAGTAATCACTGGCGTCAGTTCGCTGGCATCTTCGAGGTTTTTGATCTCTTTTACCGGCTTGTTGCCGTCGATCC
This sequence comes from uncultured Dyadobacter sp., assembly GCA_946481035.1. Next base: position 3,565 of record CAMLNK010000711.1, read on the forward strand.
AGTGCAGCGGCGGATATTTGGCGCGCTCCTGCCATGGGTGCA
>CAMLNK010000712.1 GCA_946481035.1 uncultured Dyadobacter sp.
ACGTGTGGTATCCTCACTGGGAGCCGATGCGAAGCAGATGAACACGGTTTCAGAGGTTAAAAACCTGTCCGTAACGCCTTATTTCGTGGTAATCGTGTACCCGGCGATCTACGTTCCGGGCAGCCATCAGGGCTGGGCGCCCGATAAGGCTCCCAGGCTGGTTTCTGTCAAGGATGACAAAACTTTCGAGGGCTATGTGTACTTCCCCGATGAGAGCACCGAGTTCAAATTTACCAATGCGCCCAACTGGAATGAGGGGGATTACGGCAGCGGCGGCCCCGGCAAGCTGGGAACGAACGGTAACCTGGTTCAGAAAGGTTCGGGCTATTATTTACTCAAAGCGGATCTGAACAAAAGTACGTGGTCGTCCTTAAAGACCTCATGGGGAATCCTGGGCTCGGCCACCAAAGGCGGTTGGGATAAGGACCAGGACCTGACTTTCGATCCCAAAGACGGGGTATGGAAAGCCGAACTGGCCCTGGCGGCCGGAGAGGTCAAGTTCCGGGCCAATGACGACTGGACCCTCGCATTCGGCGACGGCAATGCCGACGGTGTACCCGACACGCTCGACAACGGAAATATCCGGATCGAGGCAGCCGGTACTTACCTGATCAGCCTCAACCTGGGGTTTGCAGGTAACTATTCGTATTCTATCACCAAAAAGTAGCTTTTATCAATTCATGGATTTTTCGAAAATAAAAGGATACTGTTTTTCCGCATTGTCGCTTCTCACAGCAGCTACCACACAGGCGCAAACGAGTGATCCTCCGGCTGTTTGCTACGAGATATTCGTCCGATCATTTGCCGATTCGAACGGGGATGGCATCGGGGATATCAACGGGATCACCTCCAAACTGGATTATCTCAAAGAGCTGGGCGTGGATGCACTCTGGCTGACGCCGCTTTGCAAGTCGCCGACCTACCATAAATACGATGTGATGGATTACCGGCAGATCGACCCGGAATTCGGGACGATGGACGATTTGAAAAGGCTGATCTCGGAGGCTCACAAACGTAAGATCCGCATTATCAAGGATCTGGTCGTGAACCACACCAGCGACCAGCACCCTTGGTTCCAACAGGCCCGCAGCGGAAAACAGAACGCCTACCGCGATTACTACGTTTGGCTCGACCAGAAAACGATCGACTCGCTGGGAATTGCAACGCGGGAGAAATCAGGAGACTCCTGGGAGGTAAACCCCTGGCACGCATTGAAAGAAGGCGGTCCGGAAAAATACTACGGGCTGTTCTGGAGCGGAATGCCGGACCTGAACTTCGATAACCCGAAAGTACGGGGGGAAATCTATTCGGTGGCCGATTTCTGGCTCACGGAAGTAGGTGTGGACGGCTTCCGGCTGGATGCCGCCAAGCACATTTATCCCGACTGGGAAGCGGAGAAAAGCCATGCATTCTGGATGGAGTTCAAAGAAAAGATCCGGCGCATTAAACCGGATGCCTACCTGGTGGGTGAGGTATGGGCGACGCCCGAAAAGGTGGCGCCGTACTTCAAGGGATTGCCCGCCAATTTCAATGTGGACGCCGCCCTGGCCATGCATGAAATGTTAAAAACCGGCGCAGCAAGTGATCTGATAGGACAATTGCAGCGCACCCATCAGGCCTATCAGGCTGCAAACCCGGATTTTATAGATGCGGTTTTCAACAACAATCACGACCACGTCCGTATCGGGACCACGGTTGGCGGTGATATCGAAAAGATGAAGTTGGCTGCCAGCCTGCTTCTGACACTGCCAGGCGAGCCGTATCTGTATTATGGCGAGGAGATTGGCATGCTGGGCAATAAACCCGACGAGCACATCCGCGAGCCGTTTTTGTGGAAAAAAGAAGCGCAGGATCAGCAACGCACACGGTGGATGAAACCCTCCTACTCTACCGACGGCAGCGTCCGCAACCTGGAAGTGCAAATGCAGGATTCTTCCTCTTTGTTTCACCATTACAAAAGGCTTATCAAGCTTCGTCACGACTACCCGGCGCTGGGACAGGTGGCTCCGGCCAACCTGCTTCCCGCGGGCGCTGCCCAACCGGGCGTGATCACCTTCACCCGGCCGCACGCGAGCGGAGACGTGCTCGTGATACATAATGTGAGCGGCGCGCAAAAGACCGTCGACCTGCCGGCCGGGGTAAAGAAAAAACTGTTGTTCACGTCTTCCGGCAAAACCGGCCTCACTGCCTCCAAGCTCACGATTCCTGCCTATTCGTCGGTGATCATGCGATGAATTGAAAATCAGAACTGCATCGCTTACCATTTTTTTGACAAGATCCTTTCGAAAAGGATCTTGTCGCATTGAAAAACTACTAAATCGAAGCAGTGGCAGCACCTGCCGTTTTAAATCGCTCAATCATACGCCGCAGCCTCGGGCGGGTATATCGTTGCAGCAAAACAGGGTAGAAATTCAACAAGATATTGAACAGTAACAGCCACCGGGTATCCCTGGCTGAGTAGGCCACTAAAACGTATCCTGTGACTATTAATACAATGATTCCGACAATGAGATGCCCGGCTTCGGCGACCCGCGTTCCCCGCTCGTATGCCTGAAAATCGCCCAGGCTCTTTTTAATAGGCATTTGCTGTTGCCTTAATCGTTCCCAGCCGCTTTTGGTCAAAATAGCCCGGTACCATTCCACGCCGAATATCCGGTACAGCTTTCCATTCTTTTCAAAAGGATAAGCATTAAAATAGGATGAATTCAGTGCCGGTTTAACCTGAGATTCAATAATGGAGAACCAGAACATCAAAGCAAAATTCAATGCAATACTGAACGCCGCCGAAGTAACTTTCATGTAAAGAAACATAAGGCTTACAGTGAACAGGGCTAAACCGATCATCAGTAGCATTTTGACCCATTTTAGAAGCATAAGAGGATTAGTCAGGTTAAGGACGAAATTTCACCCGCACGATTATAAAATCCAAATTAACGATGAGACAATATCTATTTTTCTGACATAGTGAAAATGCACCTCGTTAGTTTTTGCTCTTTTTCCGCTTTGTCTATTTCACGGACATGTGCCCGGACAAGCACTTGAACACCGCACATTCCGGCAAAAGTGTGTTTAACAAATCGATAAGGTTATGGCAAACAACAAGTTGATAAGGATGGACAATATTGGCATCGTTGTGGAATCCCTTGATGATGCGGTTTCGTTTTTCACAGAGCTTGGACTCAGCCTTGAAGGGCGTGCGGTGATTGAAGGAGAATGGGCTGGCCGTGTTACAGGCGTGGGTTCTCAGCTTGTAGAGATTGCTATGATGGTAACTCCCGATGGCCACAGCCGCCTGGAACTATCGAGATTTCTCGCTCCTCCCATTGAGTCGGATCACCGGAATGCCCCGGTGAATTCCCTCGGATATTTGCGCGCGATGTTCGCCGTCGAAGATATTGACGAAATGGTAGCCAGGCTCATCCGGCACGGTGCCGAGCTGGTTGGTGAAGTGGTTCAGTATCAGAACTCCTACAAGCTCTGCTATATTCGGGGATGCGAGGGGATCCTTATCGGACTGGCAGAAGAGATCGGGAAAAAATCGTAGCGGCCGGCTTTCAGGCAAAGCCATTTTTCCACTTCTGCGCAATGGATATGGCGGTTT
>CAMLNK010000713.1 GCA_946481035.1 uncultured Dyadobacter sp.
ATCCCCGATAAAATAGACGAAGTAATCACCGGGACCATCAAACAAATGGTACGCGGCGTGCTCACCGGGGCCGAATACACCACCACCCAATCCATTTCCGGCGCATCGCTGGAAGAAATGGAAACAGCCGTCCGCAAAAAGATCGAGTTTTACAAAAAGGCCGGCGCGGCCGAAGGCGGCATTACGGGCGCGGGCGGGTTCTGGCTGGCACTCGCCGAATTCCCCATCCTGATCGGCATTAAAATCAAACTCCTTTTTGAGATTGCAGCGCTGTACGGCAGGCCTGTTAACGACTACCGGGAACGGCTTTTTATACTCCATATTTTCCAGTTGACGTTTTCGAGCCAGAAAGGGCGACAGGAAGTGTTTTCACAAATGATCCAATGGGACCTGCGAAGCAAAGACCTGCCGACAGACATTCATGAATTTAACTGGAAAACGTTTCAGCAGGAATACCGGGATTACATCGACCTGGCGAAAATGGCGCAGCTGATCCCGGGCATCGGCGCGGCAGTAGGCGTGATCGTCAATTACCGCCTGCTCGACCAGCTGGGTAAAAATGCGATGAACGCCTACCGCATGCGATGGTTTGAAGAGCGAATGCTGGCGGGACCAAGGGGGCAGATAAATCAAGTTTAATACAAAGTACCGATTGAATGAGCGCTAACAAAAAGCAATTTATATACGGCAGGAATCTGGATAATGCCTTACTGGCGGTCTACAATGCATATGTTTTCTTTATCCGTTTTTTCCGCGAAGTTTTCCGGGGCAGAATGGAATTCCAGGAGATTGTCAGGCAGTGCTATGCGATCGGCAACCGTTCGCTGCTGCTGATCAGCCTCACCGGCTTCATTACCGGAATGGTATTTACCAAACAATCGCGCCCGTCCCTGTCCGAATTCGGCGCTACATCCTGGCTTCCTTCACTGGTCGCGATCGCGATCGTGCGTGCGCTGGCTCCGCTGGTAACCGCCCTCATCAGCGCGGGCAAGATCGGATCGAGCATCGGCGCCGAGCTCGGCTCGATGCGCGTAACCGAACAGATTGACGCCATGGAAGTTTCAGCGGTAAACCCATTCAAATTCCTGGTAGTGACCCGTGTGCTGGCCTGCACAATAGCCATTCCCGTGCTGATGTTCTACTGCGCACTCGTGAGTTTGCTGGGCGCATTCCTGAACGTGACCTTAAATGAAGGCACGAGTTTCATAGCCTTTTTCGAGAGTGCATTCGAGCAGATTACTTTTCTGGATATCTGGACTTCGGTCGCGAAGGCAATCGCCTACGGGTTCACGATCGGGATCGTAGGCAGCTACCAGGGATACAATGCAAGCAAAGGAACCGAGGGTGTCGGTAAGGCCGCCAACTCAGCTGTCGTGACCTCCATGTTCCTCATTTTTATCGAGGAGGTGATCATCGTGCAGGTATCCAATTATTTCAGAATTTAAGATGGAAGAAGATTTCAAACCCGGTGAGCCGGTAATCGAGGTACGCGACTTGTATAAGTCATTCGGCGATCTGCATGTTTTGCAGGGCGTGGACCTGACTGTGACCAAAGGTGAAAATATGGTCGTGCTTGGCCGGTCGGGAACGGGCAAGTCGGTACTGATCAAAATTATGGTGGGCCTGCTCAAACAAGACCGCGGCGATTGCCTGGTGCTGGGGAAGGAAGTCTCCAAGCTGGACGGCAACGATCTGCGGGATTTGCGGCTGAAAATCGGTTTCTCTTTTCAAAACAGCGCATTGTATGATAGTATGACGGTGCGCGAAAATCTGGAATTTCCGCTCGTACGTAACATTCCAAACCTTACCCGCGCTGAAATAGACGAACAGGTGGAATATGTGCTCGATGCCGTAGGCCTGCTTCAAACGATCAACCAGGTGCCGGCCGAGCTTTCCGGCGGCCAGCGCAAGCGGATCGGCATTGCCCGGACGCTGATCCTGAAACCGGAAATCATGCTTTACGATGAACCGACCGCCGGCCTGGACCCGATTACCTGCCTGGAAATAAATGAGCTGATCAACGAGGTGAAGGAAAAATACCAGACCACCTCGATCATCATCACACACGACCTCACCTGCGCACGCGCGACGGGCGACCGCATTGCGATGCTGCTGGACGGCAAGTTTCTGAAAACAGGCACTTTTGAAGAAGTATTTGATACCGAAGAAGAGCGGATCAAGAGTTTTTACGATTATAATTTTATTCAGTAATGGCAACATCAACCAAACGATCCATTAACGTAGGCCTTTTCGTCATCATCGGTATCCTGATCTTCGTGGTGGGGATCCTCACGATCGGCAGTATGAAAAAAGTTTTTTCCTCAGCTATCACGGTCAAAAGCATTTTTGATGATGTAAACGGGCTTAAAGTCGGCAACAACATCTGGTACTCCGGGGTTAAAATCGGAACGGTGAAAAGTATCCGTTTTTTGGCTAACTCCAAGGTAGAGGTAATGCTGAACATCGAGGAAAAATCACAGGAATTTGTCCGTAAGAATGCAAAGGCAAAGGTCAGTACCGACGGTCTGATCGGTAACAAGATCATCGTCATTTATGGCGGCACGCAAAAAGTGCCTTCCATTGAAGACGGGGACGAGATTGCGGTTGAAAAAATTGAGAGTACGGAAGAAATGCTTGCCGTACTTTCGGAAAACAACAAGAACCTGCTCGGTATTACCAGCGCATTTAAGACCATCAGCAAGAATATCCTGGCCGGGAAAGGTACTGTCGGAATGCTCTTGAATGACGAGCGTCTTTACAATGATCTTGACCAAACCCTGGGAGCGATGAAGAAAGCCTCCGTGAACGCGCAGACCTTGACCGCGTCGCTGGCCGGCTATACTTCCAAGCTGAATGAAAAAGGAGGCCTTGCCAATGACTTCGCGACTGACACGGTGATCATGAAAGACCTCCGCGGGACCATTGCCAGGCTGAACGAGACCGTTTCGTCGGCCAATGTGATGGTAAACAATCTAAAAACAGCCAGCGCAGATCTTAACTCTAACAAAACCAGCCCACTAGGCGTATTACTGCACGATGAAAGCACCGCTGCAAACCTGAAAGAAACGCTGAAAAACCTGGAAAGCACGACCGAGAAACTAGACGAAAACATGACCGCACTCCGGTCCAATTTCCTTTTCCGCAGGTATTTCCGCAAAAAAGCCCAGCAGGATGCGAAAGAGGACGCCAAGCAACCCGCCAAAGAAGAAGTAAAAGAGCAGGAGAACCAACAATAATGTGATAGTTTTGCAGAAACCGGTTATATTGTCGAAGTATTTCTTCGAATAATACCTTACCAATCCCACTAACTGAGCTTCTGCAAAACTTTTAACACAAACCGATGGCCTTACAACTCAACCCCGCCCTGGACCGTGCCTACATTGACCAGGCCTACGGAGAAGATCCTGTAATCCTGTACATGATTTTTGATGCATTTCTAAGCGACTCTGTCCCACGCTGGCATTCGTTGCATGGAGCATTGGAGTCGGGCGACCTCAAAGAATCGGCCAGCATCGTACATGGATTGAAACCTTCCTTCACCATGACCGGCCTCACACACGTTCGTCCGAGGGTGGAAGTCCTCGAAAAAGCCATCAAGGAC
>CAMLNK010000714.1 GCA_946481035.1 uncultured Dyadobacter sp.
CCGTCGCATTCACATTTGCGCAAAACGGAGATTACACCGCCCAGTTAGAGGCTTCTGTGAGAAAACTGGATCAGGCTAAGTCTGTTACCGACTTCCAGGGCCTCGAAAAGGTCTTTGTCCAACTTGGGAATGCCCGGAAAACCGAATGGCTCCCCTATTACTATGCCGCATTCTGCAATGCTAAAGTCGGCTTTCTTCTGCAAGACGACGGCGAAAAGATCGAGCCTTACAGCGTCCGTGGCGAGGCCCAGATCAAGCGTAGCGAGTCGCTTGCCAAGGGCGACAACAAAGTATTGGCGGAAATTTATGTAGTACAGGCGATGATTTACCGCACCAAGGTATTCATCAGCCCTATGACCATGGGCCGGCAATTCGGCCCGCTTTCCGACCAGTTTTTAAAGAAAGCACAAAAGCTGGATGCCGAAAACCCGCGCGCCATTTACCTCGAGGCCTGGACGAAGTATTACACGCCCAAATTATGGGGCGGCGACAAGGATTTGGCCAAAGAACTCGCCGGAAAAGCCATTCAGAAACTTCCGGCGACTGCATTCAGCGTAGTGCCGCATTGGGGCAAAGCCGAAAGCGAAGCCCTGCTTAAATAGCGATCACACTTCATCATTGTTTCACTTAAATTTTAGAAATCATGTTTTTCGGATTATTGATTTTCGCCCGTATCCTGTTTGTGGCCTGTATGGTTTTCATCATCGGATACATTTACGGACCGTTCTCCCATCGCCGCGGCCTGACCATCGCCGCACGTATCGCTGCCATAGCGATTATCTTTGCCTTCATTATGATGAATGTTTTCGCATTCCGTGGTGGTCCGTCACACGCCGGGCACTGGAATCATTGTGACGGCGGGCATGATCATCACAAGATCGAAGCGAAACCATAGAAAGCAGATAAATGACAGAATGCCTCGCATGAATGTGAGGCATTTTTTATTGCCTTACCCCGAATTTCCCCAATATTTTACCGGTATAGTGTAAAAATCAACCGGATTAAGCGCCGTATTAAGCTTTTATTAAACATTTCTTAATCAGCTCGCAATTACTTTGACCCCACGGTTCGGCCAGCCATTTTACCATCCATTTCATTCAAAATCCAACCATGACAATGCTCCGTATCAGCCGGCACGGGGGCAGAAAACTATGCTGTAAACCATACTCCAAGCGACCCCATGAGGGCTGCAAAAGCGAACGAAATAAACGAATGCATTTAAACGAACAGGAACTTAACCCTACGGTATGAACAAACAACTTCTATCAAAACCCCTGTGCAGGCAGCACGCCCGGACGACGCTCTGGCGCGTGTGCATTGCACTGTGCGTAATGCTGCTCGTGCAGGCGGGTGCATTGGCGCAATCGGCCGCGGACGAAACCCTCGTCAGCGGCGAAGTGAAAGACGAGAAAAGCAGCGCCATCCCCGGCGCGAGCATTGTATTGCAAGGTACCACGAAAGGTACCACCACTGATGCCAATGGAAAATTTTCGCTCTCCGTTCCCAAAACGGGATCAGTCATTATTGTGAGTTTTTTAGGGTACAAAAGGCAGGAGATCGCCGTTGGTAACCGTACCAACTTTAATGTACAACTCGAACCCAGCACGGACGAGTTGCAGGAGGTAGTCGTGGTCGGTTATGGTACGCAGCGGAAGCAGACGCTCACCGGAGCCATTTCCAATATCGTTTCGGAGCAGATCAAAACCACCACGCACACGAGTTTGGCGCAAAGCCTGCAAGGCAAAGTAGCCGGTGTGCAGATCCGCCAGAACTCAGGCGAACCGGGTTCTTTCAGCACGAATATCAATATACGCGGCTTCGGCGAGCCATTGTATGTGGTCGACGGTGTGGCGCGAGACGGTGGCTATGAATTCCAGAAGATCAATCCGGATGATATTGAAAGCATTTCGGTGCTGAAAGATGCTTCGGCGGCGATTTTCGGTATCCGCGCAGGAAACGGCGTGGTGATTGTGACTACGAAGAAAGGGAAGCAGGGCAAGCCGCAGTTCAGCTACAACATGGTGTATGGCCGCCAGAGCCCTACCGATGTGCCCAAAATGACGAGTGCATTGCAATGGGCCGAAATGCGGAACGACGCGGCAAAGAACCTGGGCGAGAACCCGGTGTTTTCTCCCGAAGAAATCGAGAAGTTCCGCAGCGGCGCGCCGGGCTACCAGGGCACCGATTGGTACAAGGAAACTTTAAACAAATCGGCCAGTCAGCAGCAGCATTTCATTTCGGCATCCGGCGGCGAAGGTGTAGTGAACTACTTTACCAGCTTTGGCTATCAAAAAGAGAATGGCCTGCTCAAAAGCGGTGATATGGGTTACCAGAAATACACCTTCCGTTCCAATATCGGCATCGATTTAACCAAAAACCTCAAAGCCGACCTGATCCTTTCGGGGCTATTCGATAAACGGGAACAGCCGGGCGACAACTTCTTTAACATTTACAAAGGTACACGCATTGCATTGCCTACCGAACGGCCCTATGCCAACGACAATCCCAAGTATCCCGCATTGCTGAGCGGCGGCTACAACCCCGTTGCATTGGCCGACAGGAGCCTGACCGGCTATTCGCAGGAAGTGAACAAGTTCTTCCAGTCGACATTCGCATTGACCTACACCGTGCCGTTCGTTCCGGGATTACGCATTAAAGGGTTAGTAGCTTACGACAGCAATAACTACCGTGCCAAATCGGTTTCAAAGGCCTATAACCTTTATACCTACGATGCCGCGACAGACAAATACACCGCCCACGCGCAGCGCAACCCGTCGCGGATCGGCAACAATTTCACCGACAACAACCGCATTACCTTCCAGGGACAGCTGTTTTACAATACAGTAATAGCCAAAGACCATAACCTGGGCGCGACGCTGGTGTACGAGCAGCAGGAATCGCACAACCGCTGGGCGGGGCTTGGCCGGGAATATGCATTCTTTACCAACGACCAGATCGACCAGGCGGGGCTGAACAACCAGACTACCAGCGGCTCGGAGTCGGAATATGCGAGCCAGTCTTATGTGGGCCGTTTGAATTATGATTTCAAAGAAAAGTATTTACTCGAAGTCGCTGCGCGCTATGATGGTTCGTACCGCTACCATCCCGACCGTCGCTGGGGCTTGTTCCCGGTAGTATCTGCCGGATGGCGGGTGTCGGAGGAGGCATTTATGAAACGTATTCCTGTTGTTTCAAATCTGAAACTGAGAGGTTCGTATGGCCTTGTCGGTGCCGATGCGGGTGCGCCGTTCCAGTATGTGCCCGGCTTCTCGCTCACCGGCGGTGGCGGGTATGAGTTTACCAACGGCAATTATACCACCGGAGCGGCTTCCCCGGCCATCGTGAACGAGAAGCTGACCTGGTTCAAATCCAACATCCAGGATATCGGTATCGACCTGGGCCTTTGGGATAACAAAATCGATTTCACCTTCGACGTTTACCAGCGCGACCGCAAGGGCCTGCTCGCACGCAGGAACGTTTCGCTGCCCAACACGTTCGGCGGTACATTGCCCGAAGAGAACCTTAACAGCGATCGCGTGCGAGGCATTGAATTTTCGGCTGCTTACAATGGTCAGATCCGCGATTTCAAATACGGCA
>CAMLNK010000715.1 GCA_946481035.1 uncultured Dyadobacter sp.
AACCATTTAAGCAACCCAAAAAACAAAAAAAAACACTTCTAAAATACAATTAAATCCACATATCATCATAACTAACTCAATAACAGTAAGTTATGTACATCAAGTTTTATTGCCCGATAGTTAATAAAAAAGAGGGCTCTTTCAAAAAAAGCCCTCTGCACGCAAAATAAGCGGTTTTATAACTATTCTACGACTTCCTGTACGGCGTCGCTCTGGTAAACCCTGTTTTTGAGTTTCTCGGCGAGCGTCGTGAATGCATTCAGCGTATATTCCACATCTTCGAGTGTATGTGATGCGGTCGGTATGATGCGAAGCATGATCTGGCCCTTCGGTACTACCGGGTAAACCACGATCGAACAGAAGACGCCCATGTTCTCACGGAGGTCGCGCACCATGCGGGTAACCTCGGGAACACCGCCCTCACTGTGGAGGAATACCGGTGTTACCGGCGACTCGGTTTCACCGATATTGAACCCGCGGCTGCGGAGGCCGTCCTGCATGGCTTTTACATTCTCCCAAAGTTTCTCGCGAAGTTCAGGCATTTGCTTGATCATCTCCAGACGTTTGCGGCAACCTTCCACGTAAGGCATCGGAAGCGCCTTCGCGTAGGTTTGCGAACGCATGTTGTATTTCAGGAACATAATGATCTCGGGATCATTCGAAGCAATAAATGCACCGATAGCAGCCATCGATTTCGCGAATGTGGAGAAGTACAGATCGATTTCGTCCTGCACGCCCAGCAGCTCGCCTACCCCAGCACCGGTTTCACCCATTGTACCGAAGCCGTGCGCGTCGTCCACGAGCAAACGGAAGTTATATTTCTTTTTCAGTTCGGCAATGGCTTTCAGGTCGCCTACTTTGCCCGACATGCCAAAAACGCCTTCGGTAATCACCAATACGCCGCCGCCTTTCTCTTCTGCGAGTTTGGTTGCGCGGATCAGGTTCTTTTCCAGGCTCACCATGTCGTTATGGTTGAACTTGTAATATTCGCCCAGCTTGGCTTTGTGCAAACGGATACCGTCGATCAGACAGGCGTGTGATTCGGCGTCGTACACAATCACGTCGCGGTGGTCGCAAAGACATTCGATCGCGGACATTACGCCCTGGTAACCGTAGTTGAGGAGGAATGCATCCGTTTTACCGACAAACTGCGCCAGTTCCTTTTCAAAGGTCTCGTGCAGGACGGAGTTTCCTGACATCATCCTTGCGCCCATCGGGTACGCGAGGCCCCATTTCGCAGCTGCTTCCGCATCCGCCTGGCGGACTTCCGGATGATTCGCCAGCCCCAGGTAATTGTTGAGACTCCAGTTCAGCACTTCCCGTCCCATAAACCTCATGCGCGGACCAAGCTCTCCTTCCAGCATCGGAAACGAAAAATAATGATGACTGTTCAGCATTTTGGCCGGAGTTCCGATCGGACCTGAGTTGTTGCGCAATTTCTCGAAAATATCCACTCTCTCTTTTTTTATGTGGGTAACTGATGATTTAAATGTTAGATAAATGCAAAAATAAAAAATTTACATTTAACTTAAAAAAGACCTTCGTCATTGCAACCTACGGTAAGTTAGTAAATTAATATAAGCAATGCCTTTAAACTGCACGATGTATCCCGAACTTTACCACCATTTTTATGCCCCAAATCCGAAAAATTCTAGTCGCCAACCGGGGCGAAATTGCATTGAGAATCATGCGTACCGCGCGTGAAATGGGCATCGCGACGGTCGCGGTGTTCAGCGAGGCGGATCGTACGTCTCCGCATGTGCGCTATGCGGATGAGGCCGTGTGCATAGGCGCGGCGGCGTCCGCGGAATCTTATTTGAATATTGATAAAATACTGAAAGTCTGTAAAGAACTTGGCGTCGACGCGATCCATCCGGGCTACGGGTTTCTTTCCGAGAATGCGGGATTTGCAAAATGCGTACGGGAAGCGGGACTGATTTTCATTGGCCCTTCGCCGGAATCGATCGAAGTGATGGGCAGCAAACTGGCGGCCAAACAGGCAGCATCCAAATACAATATCCCGATGGTACCCGGCACACCCGACGCCATCGACGACCGCGACGAGGCCAAGCGCATTGCCGACAGCATTGGTTACCCGATTCTCATCAAGGCCAGTGCCGGCGGCGGCGGCAAAGGCATGCGCGTGGTGGAAAATCGAGCCGAGTTCGACGAGCAGATGGATAGGGCCGTAAGCGAGGCACAGGCCGCATTCGGCGACGGCTCCGTTTTCATCGAAAAATACATTACCTCACCCAAACATATCGAAATCCAGGTTCTGGGCGACCATCACGGCAACATTATCCACCTTTTCGAAAGAGAATGCTCCATTCAGCGGCGGCATCAGAAAGTGGTGGAAGAAGCGCCGTCGGTCTCCATTACTCCTGAAATCCGGGAAGAAATGGGACGATGCGCAGTGGATGTGGCGCGCTCCTGCAACTATTACGGCGCCGGGACGGTGGAATTTATCATGGACGAAAACCGGAATTTCTACTTCCTGGAAATGAATACCCGCTTGCAGGTAGAACATCCGGTGACGGAAATGATCACCGGCGTGGACCTGGTGAAGGAAATGATCACGATCGCGGAAGGGCAGCCACTCGCTCTTGCGCAGGAAGATTTGCAGATCCGCGGCCATGCCATCGAAATAAGGGTATATGCGGAAGACGCCGCCAATCACTTCCTTCCCGACATTGGTACATTGCACACCTATGTGAAGCCCGACGGCAACGGCGTGCGCGTGGACGATGGTTTCGAGCAAGGCATGGAAATCCCGATTTACTACGATCCGATGATCGCCAAGCTCATTACCTACAGCGAAAACCGCGAAACGGCGATCCGCAAAATGATCCGGGCCATTGACGAATACCAGATTACCGGCGTGCAGACCACACTCCCGTTCTGCCGGTTTGTGATGCGGCACGAAGCATTTGTGAATGGCAGCTTCGATACCAATTTTGTGGGCCGGCATTTCGATCCGGATGTGTTAAGTACAAAAAACGATAACGAAGTAGCAGGCCTCGCCGCGCTGATTTCCGCGCTTCTCAGCGATGCTTCACCGGAAAGCAAACCTGTTCAGAATGAGGAAGTGAATGCAAATGCATCCAAATGGAAAGCGCGCCGCTTTGCAGCACATTAAAACCGCCGCATTTCTTGAAATTTTTTAAAAAAATTCCTACTTTTGCGGTCTTATTTTAGATAAGGGCTGATTATACAAATTTTTTGGGCAATTTGAAACGCCTGCAAGTATTACCAGTATCAAATTTTCTTTGAAGGTAAATGCTTATCTAGTTAATAATTGCTATAATTCAGTTGTAATAAGTGCCGGAATCCGCCAGAAATCGGGATTTATCCTTTTTCCCTGACATTATCTACGACCAAAGAAATTCACAGAATATCCAGCTATGAAGCTATCCGAATTTAAGTTTGATCTTCCCCAGAGTTTAATCGCACTTCACCCTTCCGACCGCGGAGAGTCCCGCCTGATGGTCGTTCACCGGAAAACAGGAGAAATTGAACATAAAACATTCGCCGATGTGATCAATTATTTTGACGACGGTGATGTAATGGCTATCAACGACACGAAGGTATTTCC
>CAMLNK010000716.1 GCA_946481035.1 uncultured Dyadobacter sp.
TTTGTAGAAGCTGTCAAAAAATACTCGGAAAACCCCATTCCCGCCAACGAATGGGGCGTGGTAGACGGGGCACTGCAATACTACGGCTACAACCGGTACCAGGAAAAAATCATGACCAATTACGCGCCTACCAACCAGCAGGATCTGTCGATCTCGGGAGGCGGTGAAAAATCCAGGTTCTTCGTTTCGTTGGGCCGGTACAGCAAAGACGGTTACCTGCGCTACAACAATGAGAAGTTCAAACGGTACAATGTGCTGATGAAAGCCGATTTCCAGGTCAACAAATGGCTTAATCTGTCCGAAAAAGTCGTCTTCAATTCGCAGAACAGCGACAAGCCGCACTTTTACAACTGGGACGTAAACATCAATTCACTCGCGAGGGTGAACCCGCTGCAAGCCATTCAGTTTCCCGACCTGCCCCAATACATGACACCGGGAGACCACGACAAGTACGCCCCTCTGATCGGCAAGTACTTCGGCGGAACCAACTTTTTCCCCTACCTGCTCGATGGCGGCCGCGAAACCTTTACCAAGAACGACCTGTGGCTGTCGCAGGGAGCAGAACTCACTCCCCTGCCCGGTTTGAAAATTACGGGAAACTTCTCTTATAACATCTACAACAATATGTACCAGGATGTTCAGAGCAAGGTTGAGATCGTATCGCAGGACTTAAAGGAAGCCAATCCGATCAGTTACGGTTTCAGCGGCGACGACTGGATCAAGAATGTGAGCGACTACAACCGGTATTATGTGCTCAACACATTTGCTGAATATACCTTTCAAAATCTGGGGAAACATCATCTGATGGCGCTGGTGGGCTATAACCAGGAAATGGGCAACTACCAGTCGTCCACGGCGCAGGCCCGCTCGCTGATCACCCCGCAGGTACCCGACCTGAGCACCACCACCGGCACGCAGCAAACCGTCGGTGGCCGCTCGCAAGTGGCGCTGCGTGGTGTATTCTACCGCGTGGCCTACAACTATGCCGACCGCTACCTGCTCGAATTCAACGGCCGCTATGACGGTACATCGCGTTTTCCCAAAAACGACCGGTTCGGATTTTTCCCTTCTTTTTCGGCCGGATGGCGGGTTAGCAATGAGAAGTTTATGGCCGCCACCAATAGCTGGCTCGATAACCTCAAACTGAGAGGCTCTTTTGGAACGCTCGGTAACCAGATCATCCAAAACCGCAGTACCGGTGCCCAAATCTACTACCCATCCGTATCGACGATGGGTTCCGGACAAGCTCCTTACATCTTCGCCGGCGCACTGATCCCCTATGTTTCGGCGGCCGGCCTTGTGAGCCCTACGTTGACCTGGGAGTCGGTTACATCCAAAAATATCGGCCTCGACCTGACCATTTTAAGGAGCCGGCTGGATATGTCGCTCGACTTTTACACACGAGATACCAAGAAAATGCTGATGAACGTGGCCTACCCGGACATTCTGGGCACAACGGCTCCGCAGGAAAACGCGGCTGACCTTCGCACCAAAGGATGGGAACTGTCACTGACCTGGCGGGACAAATTCAAAACCGACTGGACCTATGATGTAACCCTTGCACTTTCCGATGCGAGCGCTACGATCACCAAATTCCGCAACCCATCGGGCGCATTGCCCAATGAAGGCAGCGGGATCTATTACGAAGGGCAAAAGCTGGGTGAAATTTGGGGGTATCAAACCGTAGGGATATTTCAATCCGCGGACGCGGTTGCTGCGGCACCCAACCAGTCGCGGCTTGGCAACAACTGGCGGGCGGGGGACATTCAATATGCCGATTTGAATGGTGACGGCATTATTAGCTCGGGGAATAACACGCTCGGCAACCCCGGCGACTATAAGATCATCGGCAACTCTTCTCCCCGATACACCTACGGGATCAATGCAAGCATCGGCTACAAAGGATTGCGGCTTACCGCATTCTTCCAGGGTATCGGAAAGGCCGACTATCTGCCCAACAATGGAAACTGGAACTGGTTTTATCCTTTCAATGCAGGGCACGTAGAAAAGTACTATCTGACCGACACGTGGTCCGAGACCAACCGGGACGCCTATTTCGCGGCCCCTCACATTTCTACCAGCGACAAAAAGAACATTTTGCCTCAATCCAGGTACGTCCAGAATGCTTCCTACCTGCGTGCGAAGAACATCATGCTCAGCTACACATTACCTTACGAGCTGACGGGCAGAATCGGGATTTCCCGTGCCCAGGTATTCGTGTCGGGGATGAATCTGTTCGAATTCACGAAAATCCGCAAACCGCTCGATCCCGAAACGATCCGGACCCCGACCATCGAGTATCCCATGCAGCGTATCGGCACAATCGGCATCAATGTATCCTTTTAAAAATCAAATTCTTATGAAAGATATATTCTTAAAATCCGTAACGGCTTTCGTTTTGCTACTGCTGGCAGGCTGTAACGATGAGTTTCTCGACCGGACGCCGATCGACAAGATTACCAATGCCACTTACTGGAATACCGAAAACGACCTGGCAGTTTACAACAACAGCCTTTACAACATCGCGCGCAACGACTGGAAGATTCCTATTATGATGGGCCATACCGAGGGCTTCGACAGCCACTTTGGCAATATCTGGTCCATCGACGAGCTGTCGGACAATATGGCCCCGCGCGAACCCAGGCACAACTTTTTCCAGCAAATCCGCGCAGGGAAATACAATGTACCTTCCAGCCCCGACTGGTTTGGTTACCAGGGCTGGGACTTTGTGAGGGCGATCAATGTAGGGCTTGCCAACTACGACCGCGCCAAGGTGAGCCAGGCCGTCAAAGACAAATACATCGCCGAGGCCCGACTTTTCAGAGGGTGGTTCTATGCCGACAAGGTGCAGAAGTACGGAGATGTCCCTTACGTGGAAAAGGAGCTCACCATCGATTCGGAGGAACTTTACGCCGCGCGCACGCCACGCGCGGAAGCCATGCAGAAAGTGCTCGAAGACCTGAATTTCGCCAGCCAGAAGCTGCCCAACAGCTGGGGCGACGGCAATGCGCCCGGCAGGATTAACCGATGGGGAGCATTGCTGGTCAAAGCGAGGGTGTGCCTCTACGAAGGAACTTTCAACAAGTACCACGCAGCGGGCGACTCCAAAATGTGGCTCGAAGAAGCCGCCAAAGCAGCTGCCGAGCTGATGGACACGGGCCCCTACCGCATTTACAGTACAGGCAAACCGCAAAGCGACTACAATGCTTATCACCGGGTATTGGATCTGGCCGGAAACCCGGAAGTGATTTATTGGAGAAAATATAAAACCGGGGTGATTAATAACCACGTCCAGGCCTATTTCAGCTACACCGGCGGCGCCACAAAGAGTCTGGTGGAAGACTATTTGTGTACCGACGGCCTGCCGATTACATTATCGCCGCTTTACAAAGGCGACGAAACGATTGAAAGTACCTTTGAAAACCGCGACCCGCGCCTGCGTCAGACCATCCTGCATCCCGAGGACGCCGCGGCATACAAATACCACCTGGCCGACGGCCGCGCTTATCCCATGTTGGAAGGTATGCCCGGAGGTGGCTTTAAAACAACTACCGGGTATCACATTATCAAACATTACAATGCGGATGAT
>CAMLNK010000717.1 GCA_946481035.1 uncultured Dyadobacter sp.
CAGGTTACCCGCCGTTTCCCAGTTGCCCACGTGCGCACTCAGCAAAATCCCTCCCTTACCGGCATCGCGGATGTCGATCAGGTATTGTTCATTTTCAAAAACATGGGAGAATTGCCGGTCTTTCCCCAGCAGGAATGCGGCCCGGTCGACGAGCGTTTGCCCGAAAATATAGAAGTTCCTCCGCGCCATTTTTCGGGCATCGGGACCGGATATTTGAAGGGTGTTCTGGTAAAAATCCAGCAAAGCCTTGCGGGGCTTCGCCGCAAACAGATAATAGTAGTAAGTAACCACCCGCAGGAGCCCGTAGGCAAACCCGAGCCCCAGGGTATTGATAAAAAACAGGAAAATTTTGTAACCCGTTAACGATCCTTTGGTCTTACCGTCCCAACGGCTCATTCTTACAATGCAAGTTTCTTACCGACAAGCTTATAGAAATCACCGAACGTCACGATCTCTTTGAAATCTTCACCAGTGAGCTTGATATTGAGGTTTTCATCGATAAGCACAACCAGGTCGACGTAGTCGAGACTGTCCAGATCCAGCGTATCTTTCAAACTGTTTTCAGGAAGAATCAAATCCCGGTCCACCTCGAATTCCTCAGATAAAAAGTCTCTGGTTTCTTCAATAACTTCTTCCAAACTCATTTTAACTTCGTTAGCATACATAGCTGCAAAATTAGTTTATTCTTGCTGATAGTTTAGATATATTCCCAAATTTTCAAATAAAAGCTCCGCACTGCACAATAAAATCCACTGTAAATCATTGCAGTTGACGGATGGAATATCGGGGGTTAACAAAAATACAAAATTTCAACCGGCAGCATATGGCCGTTCACGAAGTTGTAGTAGTAATGTGACGGCGTTGAATACCCGGTCGGAGACCGGATAACGCGCAGACCGAGTCGGAGACTCGGCCTAACCTATGCTTATTCGAACTAAATGATGCTGGTTCGAACTAAGTGATTTGAGCTGAGACTCGGCCTAACCTATCTTAACTTATTCTGACTATCAATGACCATTCTTGACTATTCCTGACCAAACCGTAATGTCCCTCAGACTTTCCTGACGATCAGCGTCGAGTTGGTGCCGCCGAAACCGAACGAATTGGAGAGAAAACAATTGATTTGCTGCTCTTTGGTTTCGGGAATGATATTGATTCTGGCAGAATCTTCGTCAGGGTTTTCGAAGTTGATATTGGGTGCAACGAACGAGTTTTGCATCATCAGTAAGGAGTAAACAATCTCGCTCGCGCCGGCCATCCAGCATTCGTGCCCGGTCATCGACTTGGTGGAACTCACCGGCACATCGCCGCCGAACACCTCGTAAATCGCCCGCGCCTCGCTGCCGTCACCCACAGGCGTGGATGTGGCGTGTGCATTAATATAGTCAACATCGCGGGTGGTAATGCCGGCCTGTTTTAAAGCCATTTGCAAAGAGCGCGTCTGGCCGTCGATGCTGGGATTGGAAATATGGTCGCCGTTGGACGAGAAGCCGTACCCGATCAGTTCGGCCAAAATCGGCGCGCCGCGTTTCACGGCAGCCTCGTAAGATTCAAGGATAACGGTAGCCGCACCGCCGCTCGGAATCAACCCGTCGCGGTCGCGGTCGAATGGGCGGGAAGCCTTTTCCGGCTCCGACTCGCGCACAGAAAATGTACCGAGGCCATCGAAGCTCGCCATTGCCGAAGCATTGATCTCCTGCGCGCCCCCGCATATCACGCGCTTCTGCAACCCCTGGCTGATCATCAGGTAACCCATGCCAATCGAATGCGAACCCGACGCACAGGCCGCGCTCAATGTGAAATTGATGCCTTTCAACTTAAATATCGTCGAAAGGTTCATATTCACGGTGCTGTTCATGTTCTGGAAGATCGCGCCGGAGCCGATCAGCGTCGTATCGTGCTTTTCACGGACTTTATCTACCGCCTCCACCACCGACGCCGCGGTACTGTCGTTGCCGTAGATAATGCCGGTTTCGGTTTGTTCGAGGAAGTCGATATCCAGGCCGGATAATGCCAGTGCCTCGTGCGTGGCCATGTACGCGTACACGGCGGGCTGGTGCATACCCACGCGCTGGCGGCGCGAGAGGTAGTTTTTCAGATCGGGCTCCTCCACCATACCCGTGAGGGCCGAGCGGAAACCGAAATCTTTCCGTACCTGATCGAAAACAATGCCACTTCTACCGGCATACAACGATTGTGTAACCTCGCCCAGGTTTTTGCCCAGACAGGAATAAATGCCGATACCGGTAATGACAACCCTATGGCTCATGGATTATGAGTAAATTCCTCCGTTGATATTAATAACCTCTCCCGTAATATACGCAGCTTTGTCGGAAGCGAGGAAGCTCACCAGGTGCGCCACTTCCTCCGCCTTGCCAAAACGGTTCATGGGGATCATTTGTTTCAATTCGTCCTCGTTGAGGTCCTTGGTCATGTCGCTGGTGATGAAGCCCGGCGCCACGGCATTCACCGTAATTTTTCGCTTCGCAACCTCCTGCGAGAGGGATTTCGTCGCTGCGATGATCGCCCCTTTCGCCGCCGAATAGTTGGTTTGTCCCGCCACGCCTTTCATCCCCGACACCGACGCGATGTTCACGATCCGGCCCGAGCGTTTCCGCAGCATTTGCTGGATCGCATTCTGGGTTACATTATAAAGGCCTTTCACGGAAATATTCAGCACATCGTCCCAATCCTTTTCGGGCATCCACATAAACAGCCCGTCGCGGGTAATGCCCGCATTATTCACCAAAACACTGATGAACTTGTCTTCGTTCTTTTCGCGCCAGCCATTCAATGCTTCGTCCACCTCGGCCTTGTTCTGCACATTGAAATGCAGCAACTCGCCGCTGCCGCCGTTGGCCTGGATTTCCGCCAGCGTTTCTTCTGCTGCGGCCTGGTTGGAAGCGTAGTTGACTAATATATGTAAGCCATGGTCTTTGGCAATCTGGACCGCGATGGCCCTGCCAAGCCCCCTGGATGCACCGGTTACCAATGCGCAATTCATAAGTGGAATGGGGTTTCTTTGATGTATTCAAAAACGGCTGCAATGCTTTCGAACTGCGGCACGTCGTCGGTAACAAATTTCGCGCGCTCACGGATCTGCGCGTAAACCGATTTTGCATTCGGCGAAAGCTTCTCTTTCTCTTCCGGATGCAGCAGATCGATCGCCTGGCAAATCGCCATAATGTGGATCGACATTACCTGGAATGCGTTTTCAAGCACCTGCTTCGCGATCACCGCCGAGTTGGTACCCATGCTCACGATGTCCTGGTTGTCGTTATTGTTTGGAATACTATGAATGTAAACAGAAGTCGACAAAGCCTGGCTTTCGGCCGTGGTGGATGTAGCTGTAAACTGTACCCCCTGGAAACCAAAGTTCAGGCCCCAGGTTCCTGCATTGAGAAATGGCGGAAATTTGCCGTTCAATTTACTGTTCATCAGGAAGTTGAGCTGGCGCTCCATGAGCATTGTCAGCTTGGTGAGTACCAGCTTCACCTTATCCATTTCCAGCGAAATGTAATCGCCGTGGAAGTTGTCGCCGTGGAAAACGTTGTCGTCTTCCGGCCGCACCAGCGGGTTGTCGTTGGT
>CAMLNK010000718.1 GCA_946481035.1 uncultured Dyadobacter sp.
CCTAACTTTTTATTCGCAACTATGATCAAAAACAAACATAATTTTTGGTAAAATGATTGTTTTATAAAATTTGACTAGTAAATTTGAACCAATAATTGATATAGTCACAAAACACTATATATAGTACATTTCTAATATTCACCCTATTATATATAAGAGATGGAAGCGAAACTGACACTGGTAGGAGTCGGACCCGGCGACAGCGAACTGATCACACTGAAAGGGATGCGCGCCTTGCAAACCGCGGATGTGGTACTGTACGACGAGCTCGCCAACGCGGCATTCCTGGAATTTGCGCCAGCCCACGCATTGAAGATGTATGTAGGCAAGAAAGTGGGGAACCCTTCCTTCTCGCAGGACGAGATCAACGGCCTGATCGTCCGCCTCGCCCGCAAGCGCGGTCATGTGGTAAGGCTCAAAGGCGGCGACCCGTTCGTGTTCGGTCGCGGGCATGAGGAAATCGAGTACGCACAGGACCACGATATCCCTTGCGAAATGGTACCGGGCATTTCCAGCAGCATTTCAGTTCCTGCTTCGCTTGGCGTACCGGTAACGCGCCGGGGGGTGAGTGAGAGTTTCTGGGTAATCACCGGAACGACGCAGAACGGCGAGCTTTCGGACGACCTCCGCCTGGCAGCACAGTCGAAAGCGACGGTGATCGTATTAATGGGTTTGAATAAACTGGAAGAGATTTGCGCATTATACAAACACTTTGGACGCGGCCATTTGCCTATGGCGGTGATCCAGAACGGCACCCGGCCGGATGAGAAGAGTGTGGTGGGACAGGTTTGGGAAATGCCCCGGCTCGTACGCGAGAACGGGATTGGCACACCGGCGATCATGGTAATGGGCGAAGTAGTAGCCCTTAGCCCCGCTTATGCATTGGAATACCTGCAAAATATGCAGATGGCTTTTTAACCCGCTTGCTTTCACTCCAACCTAAACATAAGTTACAATGAGAAAAGCTGTTTACCTCCTACTACTGGGTATTACCGGGACCGGCATGCTGGCCCCGACACGGACGATGGCGCAGTTCAGCCTTTCGGGCCAATTGCGAACCCGGACAGAATTGCTTGACGGACAAGGCACTATGCTTTCCAAAGGCGAAAAGCCGGCTTTTTTCACTTCCCAGCGCACCCGGTTGAATGCGGGTTACAAGGGTTACCGGACGCAGTTTTTCGTCGCCGTGCAGGATGTGCGCGTTTGGGGACAGGATGCTTCCACCAACAACCGCATTACCAATTCGGCGATGAATGGGTTGATGCTGCACGAAGCATGGGGGGAGATCAGCCTGCTCGATACCAACCAGACCAAGCTCGGTAAAGAGTTTGCATTGAAGATCGGACGGCAGGAATTTCTCTACGACGACAGCCGTGTGCTCGGCAACCTCGACTGGCTGCAACAGGCACGGCGTCACGACGCAGCTTTGATTAAATATGGTTTCAATGGCTTTACGGCACATTTGGGTGTAGCGTATAACCAGAACCGTGAGCTTAAAACCGGTACTTTATACGATGGTGTGCCTGTGGGATACGCTGCCGGTACGAACGGGATCGGGACGATGTACAAATCGCTGCAATTCCTCTATTTGGGCAAAAAGTTGAAGCAGGGAAATGCCTCTTTCCTCATTGTAAAGGATGATTTTCAGAAATATACATTGGATACGGCAGGCGTGAAAAAGCTGACCAATGGTGTGCGGAGCCGGGTTACTTTCGGACCTTATCTGCAAACTAAATTGGGCAAGAACTGGACGCTGACTGCCAATGCTTTTTATCAAACCGGAAAAGACAAAGACGGTGCGTCGCTGAGCGCATATATGTATTCTGTCCGGGGGTTGTATGCGATGAGCCGTGCATTTTCCATTGGTCCCGGCTTTGACTACACCTCCGGTACAGCTACCGGATCGGCCAAAAACCACACATTCGACCCGCTTTACGGCACGCCGCACAAGTTTTGGGGACAAATGGATTACTTCTATGCGGCCAACGGCTTTGGCAAGGGCGGGCTTTCGGATCTTTACATTAACACGACCATCAAGGCTTCCGAAAAGCTTTCCATTAACACGGATTTGCACCATTTTGCCAGCGCCGCCACAGTGCGTGTAGCTGATAATCAGAAACTTTCGTCCGGCTTCGGCGAAGAGCTCGACATTATCGCCAACTACAACCTGACAAAGACGATCAGCTTCCAGGGCGGCTATTGCACCTTCTTTTCCACCAACAGCCTCGCGCAGGTGAAGGGTGTGAAGAACCCGCAGAAGATGTCCAACTGGGCCTATCTGATGATCAATATCAAACCTGAATTTCTGAAATAAGCATCTGTCATAACCAACCATTTCAAACTCTTATTACTATGGAAACGACCAATAAGCCGCTTGAAAAACTCAACATATTCAGCTTCAAAGGCGTGCAAATGCGTACCTTCCACCTGACCTGGATGGCGTTCTTCCTTTGCTTTTTCGGATGGTTCGGGCTAGCCCCACTGATGACGGTCATCAAAACCGACCTGGGATTGACCAAGCCACAGATCGGAAACATTATCATCGCTTCCGTAGCCGCGACGGTGATTGCCCGCATCGCGATCGGGAAATTGTGCGACTCGTGGGGACCGCGTAAAACTTACACCGCATTGCTCGGTCTCGGCTCGATCCCGGTCATGACGGTTGGTTTGGTAAACTCTTACGAAGGCTTTTTGCTCTTCCGCCTTGCTATCGGTGTAATCGGTGCTTCGTTCGTAGTCACGCAATACCACACTTCGGTGATGTTCGACAAGAAGATCGTCGGAACGGCCAATGCGGTTGCCGGCGGCTGGGGTAACCTCGGCGGTGGTATCACCAACATGGTTATGCCGTTGATTTTCGCCGCGTTTGTAGGCGCAGGCTACCTGCCCGAATCGGCTTGGAGAATTGCGATGGTAATCCCGGGTGCTGCGCTGCTGATCTTTGCATTTGTATACTACTTTTTCACCAAAGACACCCCGGCGGGCAACTTCGAAGACCTGGCCGTCGTGAATCCGAAGGCCGCCAAAACGAAAGGCACATTGGGCATCGCCATGCGCGACCCACGCACCTGGGCGTTATTCCTGGCTTACGGTGCTTGCTTTGGGATCGAGATTACCTTCGACAATGTGGCTGCATTGTATTTCTCTGAAAACTTCAACACCTCACTGGCAACAGCGGGTATCCTGGCTGGCACGTTCGGTTTTATGAACATTTTCGCCCGGGCTGTGGGCGGTATCGTGGCTGATAAAGTAGGTAACAAATGGGGTATGCTCGGCAAAGGTCGTTTATTGGCGCTCCTGCTCGTGCTGGAAGGGATCGGCATTGCATTGTTCGCGCAGAGCGGCAGCATTGTAGGCGCGGTGATCACGATGCTTTGCTTCGCGATGTTTTTGAAAATGGCTAATGGTGCCACCTATGCGATCGTGCCATTCATTAACCAAAAAGCGATCGGTTCGGTGAGCGGTATCGTAGGTGCTGGCGGTAACGTAGGCGCGGTGCTCGCGGGCTTCCTATTCAAATCGAGCTCTATTACCTACTCACAGGCGTTCATGTACATAGGCGTGGCCATTGCTTGTGTGGCAGCC
>CAMLNK010000719.1 GCA_946481035.1 uncultured Dyadobacter sp.
CGCACAAGCCCAGTTTACGGCAGGAACCGCCGGTTTCTTCGTCGGGGCGGATACACAGGTCTTTATAGACAGCCTGACACTGAAACCGAGTGTCGCTTTTTCGCTTACGTCTCAAACGCTGACGATCTCGCCAACACCCATTCCGGGCACCCCGCCGAGCATCGCCAGGGTCTACAACCTTACTACGCCCATTGATTTCATAGGCGTTGCGGGCTTTTTCTACCGGGCTTCGGAGCTCAACGGCAATACGGAAAGCACATTGCAGCTTCAACATGGCAATGCCAATTTCGTATCCACTACCGGAAGTACTGTCAATACAATCCAGCACTACATCTCCAACACGCTTCCACTGACCAATTTTACGTCGCTTACCGCCGCACAGCCAAGTGCATTACCGGTAAGCCTGATCGGTTTTCAGGTAAAACGCGTGGAGAATGCAACGGTACTTTACTGGCAGACCTCCGAGGAAAAGAACAGCGATCATTTTGAAGTTCAGCAAAGTGAAGATTTACGGAAATGGGCTTCCCTGGGTGTCGTTAATGCGGCGAAAGAAAGTTCGCAGCAAAAAGACTACTTCTTTCAGGACGTTGCAGAACGGTTTGGGACACAGTATTACCGGCTAAAAATGGTAGATGTTGACGGCAGCTTTGCTTACAGCACCATCCAGTCCATCAAGCTGGGTTCGTCGGGGTTAATCAGCGCATACCCTAACCCTGTGATCGACAAGCTTCAAATCGGTTCAAGAGAAGCACTCGCGAGCGTGAAAGTGACCGATCTGACTGGCCGCGCGTATCTCGAACTTTCGAAGCCCAGACCAGGACAGGAGTTCAGTTTGAAAAATTATCCGGCCGGCGCTTACCTCGTAAAGGTTGAAACGGCAGCCGGCAACACCCAGGTTATTAAAATCATCAAACAATAATATTCGCATTCCCATGAAAAAACCATATATCTCCAACGTTCTTCCATCTTCTCTGAAATTGAAGGGAGCATTACTGACTGCAATTTTCGCGGCACTCGCATTCGTAGCCAATGCGCAGGTAGGTATCGGAACTATCTCGCCTGACGCGAGCGCACAGCTGGACATCACGGCCACAAACAAAGGTCTGTTGATACCAAGAATGACGCTGGTTGAACGCGGTTTGATCGTCAGCCCGGCCACAGGTTTGCTGATTTTCCAAACCGACTCTACGCCCGGTTTCTACTACTATAACGGCTCGGCCTGGGTACCGCTGACATCCTCGGCTTCCGGCGGAGGTGCTATTATTCCTTATGCCTCCGGCACCCCGGCTGTTATGACCACTGTATTGGGTGGCCTGCTCAATGCCGGTACAGTACTGGGTTTTGGCATTTCCTCAGGCGGTGTCACGGCCCTGGGTGGGGCAATTGACGCAACAAACCTGACCAACATGGCCTTTTCCGTTCCCCGTGACGGTGTAATCACCTCTCTTTCCGGCAATTTCAGCACCACTGCGGCGCTGGCTCTTGTCGGATCGACAATCACAATTACGGGACAGTTATATTCGGCCCCCGCAGGATCCAATATCTTTATAGCGGTTCCCGGTGCTACGGTTACTATGGCTCCTGCTTTCACCGGTATTCTTGCGATCGGCACTTCGTCATCTGGCACAACAACCGGCCTTTCTATTCCGGTAGTTGCGGGCACAAGGTTATTGCTGGTATTCTCGGCCAACGTGACGGCAGGTCTTGACGTCGCTACTGCTGTCGTGGGTTATGTCAGTGCAGGCGTAGGCATAAACTAATTCGGCTTTTCATAATGCAACCCCCAAAGAAGGTCCGGAAAGTGTCGGGCTTTCTTTGGGGGTTGCTGTAAATCCTATCCCCGCCTAGTGATAAACAAATCGCATTCAAATATGAAAAGACCCTATATCTTCAAGTTTCTGCTTTCCTCTTCGCAACTGAAGGGAACAATACTGACTGCTTTTCTTACATTATTCGCATTCATCACCAACGCCCAGGTAGGCGTCGGAACCGTCAGCCCCGACGCAAGTGCTCAGCTGGACGTGCAATCGACCACCAAAGGGGCATTGATCCCACGCATGCTGGACTCGGATCGGACGGCAATTGCCAGCCCTGCGACCGGCTTGCTGGTTTATCAGACCAACGGCGCTGCCGGATTTTACTATTTTGACGGTACGGTATGGCAGCCTCTCATGTTTGGCGTCGCCGCAACGCCATATGGTTTCACTGCCACGAAGACGTCTCTGGTTGTTAACGCAAACAGCCCAATCGATGCTTTCACGCAGTTATATGCCGACGGAGCAGGGCTGAACGCAGCTGCCGGAACTTACACCGTGCCGGCAAGCGGCGTATACCGTATATCGGCGGTGGTCAACTACTCCACTACCGCGGCTATTTCAGTAGGGATAGTCGGTACCGTCGATCCGAAAATAGCCCTCAGGGTAAATGGCGTGGAAACATTGTCCGGGCTTTTTCCTGTTCTCAATGTCAATGTCGCACTGGTGCTTTCACTCAGGGCTATCCTGGGCAGTGGCACTGTTGTAATTTCCGGCGACATTCCGCTGGCAGCCAACGACGTACTGGATCTTCAATATGTAGCGGACGGCCTTGGCGTTAACATTAATTTAGGCGGCACAAGCACTACCAACGGCATTGTATGGTCCGTAAGAAAGTTATAACACCCAATTAACAAACAATTTAGAAGCCAAAAGAGGGTGTCTCGTAATGAGATACCCTCTTTTACATTCATACCATTACAACCTTCCATACCGCCAGCTTATCCCCACCTGCCAACCGATCCAGGATGAAACCTTTTTACTCCCCATATCGATCGCCGGATAGCCGGATGGCGGAAATGGCTTGTACCCTCTTCCGGTTTCCACGCCGTCGCTGTCATAGATGGAGTAGGAAGGTCCGCCGAAAAGCATGAAATTTTTATTGAGCTTATAGGTAGCGGCGATCTGCAAGCGGTACAATGACGGCATCGCGTCCCAATCGCCCAGATAAATGTTCTGGTTGAGTATCTCCACAAAGAAACCTGCCTTTTTGAAAGGGAAAAACTCACGCCCGAACCCTGCTCCGAACGTTTGTACCTTTTTATCGGCATTAACCCCTGTACCGAACATCAGCAGGCTATAAAACCGGTGCGTACCCATTTTCCAGGCTGCATTAAACGGCGCAACATCCGTCGCGTAAACCGAAATATTGGAAGTACTTTTCCTCACAATATTAATAAGCCCTATACTCGCGCCGGACGAGCTGTCGGCGACATTGACGATGCCTATCTGCACGCCGCGCATGACTTTGGCATAATTGAATGGCGCCAGCTGCACCCCTTTGATATTTCTGGCCATATTCAGCCCTCCGGAAATCTGCGTCGCACGGGTCGAATCGCGTGCGTTGTTAGCTGCGCCGGCAATTTGTACTCCCTCGAAAACACCGCGTACCTGGTTGTAGCCGCCGGAGATCTGCGCGCCGTGCCCTCCATTGCGGATCAGATTGATCGTTCCTGAAATCTGAGCTCCTGCAATACCCTGCCCGGCCCGGTTCAAAAAACCGCTTACCTGCACACCATCGACGTGCTTCCGTACCATTCCGCTGAAACC
>CAMLNK010000720.1 GCA_946481035.1 uncultured Dyadobacter sp.
GTCGATCGTCGCGATTGTAGGTGAGGGAATGAAGAAGAATACCGGTATTTCGGGCAAGCTGTTCTCGGCTGTGGGTAAAAACGGTATCAATGTGGTAGCGACCGCGCAGGGTTCTTCCGAACTGAATATTTCGGTGGTTATCTCAAAAAGCGACCTTTCCAAAGCTCTGAACGCGATTCACGGCGTGTTCTTCCAATCGGAAACGCGCTCGCTGAACCTGTTTATCGTTGGGGTAGGTTTGATTGGCGGCACATTAATCGAACAAATCCGCAATCAAACCCAGTATTTGCGTGAGGAGAAGCTGCTGAACCTGAATATCGCCGGTTTGTCCAATACCAAAAAAATGCTCCTCGATCCGGACGGTATCAAACCCGAAAACTGGCGCGACCGCGTAACGGACGAGGGCGTGAAGACGAGCCTGCCTGCGTTCGTGCAGCGCATGATCGAGCTGAACTTACCAAACAGCGTTTTTGTGGATTGTACTTCCGATAAGGACATTGTGCAATACTACCACATGCTGCTCGATGCGAGTATCAGCGTCGTAACGCCTAACAAAGTAGCCAACTCAGGCAGCTATTCGGAGTACATTGCATTGCAGCGCACCGCATTGCAGCGCGGCGTGAAGTTCCTGTACGAAACCAACGTAGGTGCAGGCTTGCCCATTATCAATACCATCCAGGGATTGATGGCGAGCGGTGACAAGTTCCTGAAAATCGAAGCGATCCTTTCCGGAACGCTATCCTATATATTCAACAATTTCGGCGGCGACAACCGCTTTGTGGACGTCGTGAAAGAAGCCAAAGCCAAAGGCTTCACCGAACCCGACCCGCGCGACGACCTCAGCGGCGCCGACGTAGGCCGGAAAATCCTGATCCTTTCGCGGGAAGTAGGCGTGGCATTGGAGCCGGACGAAGTGAAAATCTCGCAAATCCTGCCCGGAAACTGCCTTAATGCACCTACCGTGGATGCATTCTTCGAAGAACTGGAGATTTCCAATGCATTCTTCGCCGATATGCAGGCAGCAGCCGAAGCCCGGGGCGAGAAACTGCGCTACATTGCAGCGCTCGAAAACGGCAAAGCCACCATCGAGCTCAAAACCGTGGACGCCTCGCATCCGTTTTACACACTTTCGGGCAGCGACAATATCGTATCCTTCACCACGGAACGTTACAAAGACCGTCCGCTCGTGATTAAAGGCCCGGGCGCCGGTGCGGAAGTGACTGCATCGGGGGTGTTCGCGGATATCATGAGTATCAGTAGCTATTTGGGATAGAAAACAACCATTTACAGTGAATTCAGTAAAAGCTTTTGCGCCGGCGACAGTCGCTAATGTGTCGTGTGGGTTTGATATTTTCGGATTTGCCATTCAGGAACCGGGGGATACGGTTGAGTTGTATAAGCGCGACGAGCCGGGCGTAGTCATTACGGAAATTACGGGCGATGAAGGACGGTTGCCGCGCCAAGCGGAGAAGAATTCTGTTACGGTGGTGATGCTGGCGCTGTTGAAACACCTGGGCATTAAAGACCTGGGTTGCGAAGTGGTTTTGCGTAAAAATATGCCTCTCGGCAGCGGAATGGGGTCCAGCGCGGCAAGCGCAGTGGCTGGTGTGGTGGCGATGAACGAGTTGCTGGGTAACCCGTTGAGCCGTAAAGAATTGCTGCCGTTTGCGATGGAAGGCGAGCGTATCGCTTCGGGATCTGCGCACGCGGATAACGTGGGACCGTCGCTTTTGGGCGGTTTTGTGGTGATACGAAGCTATAACCCGCTGGATATCTTCACGATCCCCGTGCCCGACGATCTTTATTGCACGCTCGTGCATCCCGACATCGAGATCAACACCAAAGACGCCCGCTTCATTTTGCGCAACGAGGTTTCCCTGAAAAATACAATTGCTCAAATGGGCAATGTGGCAGGCCTGGTAGCGGGCCTTATGAAAGCGGATTACGACCTGATCAGCCGCTCGATGGTAGATGTGATCATCGAACCCGTTCGTTCGATCCTGATTCCCGAATTCAAAGATGTAAAACAGGCGGCTATTTCCAACGGTGCGCTGGGGTGCAGCATTTCAGGTGCCGGGCCGTCGATGTTCGCGCTCAGCAGGGGCATTGAAAACGCCCAGAATGCCGGAAAAGCCATGCAGGAGCGATTTGCAAGCGCCGGAATCGAGTCGGCCGTGCACGTTTCGGGCATTAACCAGGGCGGGGCGGTGATATTGTAGTGACCGAATGATTGAATGATTGAATGATTGAATGGGTGGTCTTGGAACGAGGAGTGGAGAATTGCGTTTTTGGGCGGAATTTGAACTTTCAGGTCCCTTAAAAATGTTGAAGTGTTTAGGTAATAAAACATTAATAAAATGGTTACGGTAAGCGATACAGCCAAGAACAAAATTGTAGAACTCCGCAAGGCTGACGGTTTTGACGACGATTATCAAATTCGTGTCGGCGTACTCGGCGGCGGTTGTTCGGGTCTCACATACAATCTCGAATTCAACTCAGAATCGAAGCCGAACGATATGGTTTTTGAGGACAAAGGAGTAAAGATTATCGTAGACAAAAAGAGCCTGCTGTACCTCGCCGGAACGACCCTTGATTTTAGCGATGGGTTGAATGGAAAAGGCTTCCAGTTCATCAATCCTAACGCCACCCGCACTTGCGGATGCGGCGAGAGCTTCGCGGTATAATTAAATTATTAAAATATTTTATTTTGAAAAAACGCGCTCCGAAACCCGGAGCGCGTTTTTTTTATCGTTTTGAATGGGTTTATTTTGAACCGTCTTTTACACACCGCATTAAAGGAACGTTTAAATCCATTTGAATGAAACCAACTCTTTTGATTTTGGCTGCCGGCATCGGTAGCAGGTACGGAGGTATCAAGCAGCTCGACCAGTTCGGTCCCAACGGAGAAACCATCATCGATTATTCTTTATACGACGCCATTCGCGCAGGTTTTGGAAAAGTAGTTTTTATCGTACGCCAGGAGATCAAGGATAGTGCCGAAGCGATTTTTGCTCCGAAACTCAAAGGCAAAATCGATTTCGACTTCGCCATCCAGGGTGTTCAATCCTACGTTCCCGAAGATCTGGGCACGGTGGAACGTACCAAGCCTTGGGGAACCGGCCATGCTACCCTTTGCGCCTGGGAACAAACCGATACGCCATTTGCCGTTATCAATGCCGACGATTTCTACGGTCGCGATGCATTTGAGACCATGGCCAGGTTCCTGCAAACCGACACCAACGACAAGCAGCATGCCATGATCGGCTACGAGCTGAAACGCACGCTTTCCGAGAACGGTACCGTCTCGCGCGGCGTATGCGTGGAGCGCGAGGACCACAACCTCGAATCCGTGGTGGAACGCACCAAAATCTTTGAAGACGGCGGCGTTATCTATTTCGAAGAAGGCGACACCCGTACCGAGCTCGCGCCGGAAACGCCTGTTTCTATGAACTTTTGGGGCTTCAAACCGTCGATGTTCCCGATCACGAAAGACCTTTTCGAAAAATACGCCCGCGAAAATATCAACACAGATCGGAAGAGCACACGTCGAACTCCAGTCACAGCTACCAATCTCGTATGC
>CAMLNK010000721.1 GCA_946481035.1 uncultured Dyadobacter sp.
CCGAGCCGTCGTACCGCGCCGATGAGCCGTCGATCACGTGTTTTGCCGGGTCGAACGTATTGGCATATCCGTAATGCCCGCCCATCAGGCGCGAGCGCTCGTACACGTGGCTATGCCCGCAGATGATCAGGTCCACACCAAGCCGTTCGAGAATGCGGATGAAATTCTGGCGGATCGCCGTCATTTCAGGGTCCCCATCCGACTCGCGTGAACCCTTTGAATAGGGTGGGTGGTGCCAGTAAGCCACTACCCAGTCTTTGTTTTTGTTCGTTGCCAGATCTTTTTTGATCCATTGCACCTGCCTGCCGAGTGTATCATAAAGCCGGGTCGCATTGTCTTCCCGGCCGTAGGAATCGAGCGACAGAAAATGGACATTACCATAATCAAACGAATAGAATGCTTCTGTGCCGGAAGGCTCACCGCCTGCTTCACCCTGGGTTGGCATGGTAAAAACGTCGTAATAAGGCACCTTATGGTCGTCCTGGCGCGCCGGATTGTCGTTATCGTAGTCGTGGTTGCCGGGCGAAGGAAAGAGCGGGTACTGTTTGAGCAGGTTGTCCTTGTAGCGGTTGAAAAAATTGGACTGGTACTCGGCATCGCGGCCAAATGAATAGGCATTGTCGCCAAGTAAAAGCCACGCATTCATGTAGTTAGGGCCAAGGTATTCCATCATCCTCGCCCGTACATCATCCTGAATGACAGAATTCGTGCCGCAGTCGCCCAGCAGACCAAAGCGGTACTTTCCCGGCTTGCCTGCCACGGCGGCAGTCTGAAAGAAGTTGTGATCGCCAGCCTGCAAAACCGCTGCTTGTGTGCCGATCGAATAGTAATAGCGGGTCTCGGGTTGTAGTCCTGTGATCTTCACCTCATGCTCGGTAGTAGCGGCATTGCCGCTGAAAGCCTGTCCCAGCGATTGCGCGCTGGCTCCGATTTTAACGACAGAATCGGAAGGCTTATCGGTCCGCCAGCGGATTACGATGCTGGTAGGCGTCACCACTTGCAGGTAAGGGCCGCGCAGGAGCGTGCCCTGGCCGTAGGCTGCGATGAATGCAAAAAACAGGAGGAAGGCCAGTAAATATGTTTTCATAGACGATCGGTGAGCGAATGTAAAAAGGCGATGATATCGGATTTTTCCTCGTCGGAAAGATTAAGCGGCGCAGCGGGCAACGTTTGGTCGGGTATATCGAGGCCCAGACCGGCACCGCCGCCTTTGTCATAGAACTCCATGACCTTTTCCAGGCTACCGAAAGCGCCATTATGCATGTAGGGAGCGGTTACGGCGGCGTTGCGGACAGTCGGCGTTTTAAATGCCCCGCGGAAATAGGGAGTAGGGCGGGTTTCGAAGCGGCCCTGGTCGGCGCTCGCTTTCGGGTGGGCGAAGTCGTCCGTGGCAGTGGTACCCAGTATTTCAAACTCCGTGAGCGTATACGCAGGCGGGATCAGCCCATTGAAAAGCGGGGCAAAATGGCAGGTACCGCACTGTGCTTTGCCCATAAAAAGGTTGAAACCGTTCACCTGATGATCCGTCAACGCCGCCCGATCGCCGGCAATGTACCTGTCAAAATCGGAGTTGAAGGGGTGCAACGTGCGTACATAGGCTGCAATGGCTTT
Organism: uncultured Dyadobacter sp.; assembly: GCA_946481035.1. The sequence continues at coordinate 1,612 of CAMLNK010000721.1, forward strand.
GTAGATAATGGTGTCGTTCAATGACTTGCGGCCCGGAGATACTTCCCGGATCAGACGGCGGTACTGCCGCTCCTTTGCGAATTTCCGGATCATTTCGGCCGGTTTGCCGTTCATTTCGAGGCTGTCGTGGATCACGGTACGGATCTGCTCTTCCAGCGTTCTGGCGCGTCCGTCCCAGAATTGCGCATGTTGGAATGAGCTGTACAATAATGAAGGTGCATTGCGCCTCACCGCCTGGCCGGGGTGAATGCCGACGCTTTTGGGCAGCCCGTCGGTAAAGTGCAGCGCCGGGTTATGGCAGGATGCGCAGCTGCGTGTGCTGTTGGCGGAAAGCCTGGTTTCGAAAAAAAGCTTTTCGCCGAGCCCAGCCAGCACTGAGTCACCGTTGCTGCTCGTGCCAAAAGCAGTTTGCCGGAATGCATCGGGGCTGAAAATGTTTTTACTATAATTCAAAATACCCTTCTCATTCATCTCCAAGCCCATTCGGGTGATCATCTGGTCGAGATTTTCCTGTAAAGGCAATGCATATCTTGTCAGGAAACCAAGGCGATCGAATGTATCGAAATCGGTGCTTTTGGCCAGCAATACTTCACAGGAGACCAACCATTTCCATACAATACCATCGTTGGAGTGTTTCATGTAAGGCTTCAAAACGGCATTGATCGTTTCCAGCGACACGAGCGCTTCTTTAAGCCCGCTTTTCAGCAATGGCGCGTCAAAGCCTGTAATGCTAAGGGTCATTATCCTGATCAGCTCGATTCGAACGCTTTCCACCACTTGCGCGTCGGTGGCTTTGAAATTATATAGCAATGCAGGCAGGTCTTCCGCCGCGGTTTCGAGAAACCGGCATTGTTGTATCATTTCCGCTTTGTGCAAACCCGGATTACCAAAAAGCAGCGCTTCGATGTATTGCAGCCCGGCAGGCGCGGCGTATTCGAGATTTGGCTCCTCGATTTCGTTCTTCGGGGGACGGTTGTAAATGCGGGAGGAGGTAAAAAAGAAATAGTCGAGAAAGAAGGCGATCCGCTTGTATGCCAGGCGCGCGTCTCTCAGCTTTTCTTTGGCATTGGCATATTCAATGCTTTGAATGTCGGTAGAATCGGTTTTTTCGATCGCGATACGCATTGCTTTCACACTGGCGGCAAACGTTTTGGCGTCGGCGCGGAAGCGTTCAGTACAGTTTTGCACGCCGATCGTTTCCTGCTCCGAAGCGGCGGCGAGCAGAAACAGTGCGAAACACAATGCGAGGGCTTTCCACATCGGGGAAATAGGGTTTGAGAAACATGTGCAAGATACAGAACCGGTGTCAAATCATGAATAAGCATTAAATTGCCGGCCCTGACCCAATTTCAGTATCGCCATGCACGGTTCATTTCCACGGCTCGACATCGGCCCGCTTTCCGAATACCGCGAAGACCACATCATGATCGCCCGGTTTTCGGATTACGTTCACGAGCACCAGAGCCTCGTTTTTCCGCACCGCCACAGTTTTTACCACCTGGTACTTTTTACCGAAGGCAGTGGGCGGCATACCATTGATTTCCACCATTTTCAGGCTTCGCCCTATCAAATCTATTTCATGATCCCCGGACAGGTGCATACGTGGGATTTTGCCGACGAAATGGAAGGATATGTGGTCAATTTTTCGGATTCTTTTTTCAAATCCTTCCTGCTGCAACCCGAATACCTGGATTCGTTTTCCTTTCTCGACCAGGACAGCAGCAACAATGTGCTCACGCTCTCCGAAGCGGTCCGGGAACGTATTTGTGCATTATTTGAAGAGTTATTAAGTCAAAATGCCCGCGCAACAGCCTGGCGCGACGATATGGTGCGGGTTTTACTGCTGCAAATCTTCCTGATTATCGAGCAAAGCGATTCTGTCGACCGGAAAGAAAGTGCCGAGAAAGGAAAGAATGCGACGGTGCGGAATTTTATCCGCCTGATCGACAAGAATTATGACCGC